>JAOZVT010000592.1 GCA_025869455.1 Prosthecobacter sp. | reverse complement strand
CCGCTGGCGAAACTTCTCTCTCTCTCGGACAAGACACAGGTGCCTATACTGACCGCTCTATTGCCATTGGTAGGGGATCTTTAGCCTATCTTCCTGGGCAAGTCGCCATTGGTAACTATAATATTCTCGGTAACGTTGTTCATACGGTATGGCAATATGATCCCATTTTTATTATCGGCAACGGTACTGCCGATAATGCTCGTAGTAATGCCCTAGTTGTGAAGCGGAATGGTGATATGGAGGTCAAGGGTTCGAGTCTGACTGTGAATGGTAATCAGGTTCTGACGGAGGTGAGTGGGGATACTCGGTATTTGAAAGCTATGTCAGATCCTTTTATCTTTGTTTACGGAGAGCAGGCTGAAGCGACCGCTTGGACGCAAAGTTTTGCCATTGGATATCATGCCAAGGCTGGTGCGAATGCTATTAGCATTGGTGGTCATGCAGGAGACATGGGCTCAGGAATACAATCAGTTGCACTTGGATATGTGGCTCGTGCATTAGGAAATTCTGCAGTAGCGCTTGGATATGAAGCCTATGCTGGCGGAGCCGATTCATTGGCAATACTCAATGGCTCAGCTACAAGAACTGACCGGACCATTGCTATTGGGAAAGGTGTCGAAGCGACTCGTCCAGGGCAAGTTGCCTTGGGGAACTATAACTTATTTGATTATACTTCACATACGCCCAGTCCTGGTGACCAAATTTTCGTTATAGGCAACGGCACCGCCGACAATGCTCGGAGCAATGCTTTGGTTGTGAGGCGGAATGGGGATATGGAGGTTAAAGGTACCAGTTTAACCGTGAATGGTGAGGTGGTTTTGACGGAGGCGGCGTTGGATGCGGCTATTGAAACGGTGAACTTGGGCGGAGGAAACTACATCAGTAAAAATCCGCTGATCGGTTTGACTTATGGTACCAATAGCACGGCTGCCGCTCATTCGGTGGCTTTGGGTGAAGAGTCGGTGGCTTCAGGGACTCTTTCTAGTTCGGCTATGGGGTATTTTACCCTGGCTAATCAATCGGGTACTCACGCGCTTGGGAATTACTTGGTGGCTAATCGCCCTGGTCAGATCGTTCTGGGAAATTACAATGACTTTGGGCTGGACTCTGCTGGCAGTGCTACGGCGGATCCTGCGGATGCCATCTTTGTGATCGGCAATGGCAGTGCCGACAATGCCCGCAGCAATGCGCTGGTCATCAAGCGTGGTGGTGATATCGCCCTTCAAGGAACCTCGCTCACTTACAATGGGGCAGGGTTGCTGACTCAGGCTAGTGCAGACACCCTGTACCTCAGTCAGACTCAGGCTACGGCAAACTACCTCACCGTCGCGGCAGCGACAGCCGCGTATCAAACCAAGCCCGCCGTGGGCATCGACTTTTTGACCTCGGAAGATCTCGTTACCATCCAGGCTAGCATTGAGGCTAAGATTGATGAAAGCGAACTCGAAGCTGCTCTGGAAAACATAGATCTGAGTGGCAATTACCTCAGCAGCGATCCCCAGGTGGGCCTTGCCTATGGTACGGGTAGCTCAGCCGTGGCTGCCTCTAGCAGTGCCATTGGCGAACATGTGGAAGCTAACATGACTGGCCAGGTGGTGGTGGGGCGGTATAATAAAGTGGAGACAGCCAGCAATCCTCCAACCGAAGACGACCCTGTTTTCGTGGTTGGAGTTGGCAATGGCATTCCCGAAGATGAAGGCGAACGAAAGAATGCTGTCGTGGTGAAGCGCAATGGCGATGTCAATGTCACGGGTGGTGTACTGCGGGTCATGCCTGCGGGCGATTTGTCCATGGATGGATTCACCTCAGGCCCTACACCCATCGATCTAGAGTAAAAGGCAGCGCGCCTAGAGTCTCTCCTCGGTTCTTCATCCACTCCCTATGTCCTGACGCATGTTTTCTCGTTGTCATCTCCTCCCCCTGCTGCGCCGTGCGGTTCTGATCCGCGAGTTTTTGGTCAGCCTGCTCTTTCTCACCCTGCTGCTACCAGCCCAGGCGGCGACACCTTCCTGGTGGGCACCGCGCGGCGTCATTGTGTCAGGAAAAACCAGCGATGACTTTGCGGCCATCAATCAAGGCCAGCTTAAATACCTCGTCAGTGCGGCGGTGGCAGAGATGAATGCCAAGTTAACTGGAGGCGCGGGTTCTACACTCAATGGTGTTGTGAATGCCTGGACGACTAACACGGCAGGGGCAGATGACTATGCCGTGGTGACCGTGGGTCAGCTTAAAGCTGTGGCCAAACCTGTCTATGAGCGGTTGCTGGCCGCAGGGGCCATCAGTTCTCTGCCGACTTGGGTCAATGGAAGTGGCAGCGATGACTTTGCGGTGGCTAATATTGGTCAGGCAAAGAGTCTCTTTGCCTTTGAGGTGCCAGATCAGGGGTCCAACGATCTCGTTACACCGACAGACTGGAAGGGTTCGGAATGGACCTCCTCTCCGTTTGAGCAAATTCCAAATTCACTGCCCCCTGCTGCGTTGAGTCCTGGATTGGTGAAGGATCCTTTTCTGAAGGAGCTGATTTCGCCAAGTCCTAGCATTAGTCCATATCTTGAGAGAAGATATGCTATCTGCAGCACATACTGGTTAGATACTATTCCAGAGTTATGGTATGCATTGAGTAATGATAGAGAAGAGGGGCAATCTCATCCTATTGATGATACGGGGCCAAATATTTGGTTTAGTTCTAAGCCAAATCTTGACTCAAGTAACTTGAGTGATACTTGGGAATCATGTCTGCCTCAGGATCACCAGTTCGATTTCGCTAGTAATCATTATGTCAGTGGTAGCTACCATTATGAAGAATGGTCAAAAGTACGACTCACGATGCCTCCTGGGTGGTCTGCTTCTTATAAGATTATTAGGGAATATCAAAGGTCTGATGAAGTTATGTCCCAGGGGCCCTTATCTGCGGAAGTGCATACTTTTGTTATTGATGCGACTAGTAAAAGTGCGCAACAATTACTCATTACTCAGCCGATAGCGAATGTATTTGATGTGAATTTAAGGGTCGCACTGCGTAATCAGTCACGTGCGCTGAGCCCTTCTGATGCTGCAGGTCCAAGATATCGAAAAATAGGCCTGAATGGAGTTCCTCAATCCGATAGTCCACCTCAAAATCAGGAAGAGAATGACATCCCTGTGGACGAAACTTATGTTGATGCTTATACTCGCGGGTTGAGGCATTCAGTGACCGATATTTGGAGTCGTGCTGGTGCTTCTGAGATACCCTTATCTGTGAGACGTACAAGCACGCCGGAGATTTGGTCTTGGATTAGTGGGTTAAGGCCGCCTGAAAGGGCTGATCGCCCGTTTGGAGCCGGGTACACTTCTAATATCACACCCAATATTACCTTCATTCATCCTTCGTGGGGGAGTAATCAACCTTTTCGTGCAACTGTCGTGGATGAAAATGGCAGTTCGAGATCATTTGTGATGATTGGTTCTCCCAATTTAGGTAGTCAATGGATTCCTGCATTGGATGAGAAGCAGGATGCTAAAACTTGTTTTGATCGTTTGGTGAAGGTTGAGGGAGGCTGGGAGTTACACAAGAAGTATGGGACAGTTTGTCGTTTTGAAATGATATTTAAAGATGATACTCGAATAGAAAATTTTGGGGACTTTGGTAATAGTTTGTTTGGTGGTGGTATTGTTCATTCTATTTCCAGCGATCGTGTGGATGGAAGTTACAGTATGAATATGTATGAGTATGGTCGAATGACCAGTGTTGAGGATCGGATGGGGAATCAACTCCACTATGAGTACCCAGAGGGTATCGAAGGGCTGATTCCCTGGAAAATCTATGATCCTGACCGCCCTTCACAGGTCATGTACATTGAGCAGAACGATGATGGACGAGTTGTTAATATCCGTGGTCCTTCAGGTGAAACGGTTCACTACAGCTATGATGATGTGACCGAGAGAGGGGTTACCTTTAATGTATTGGATAGTGTGCAGCGTGGGGATGGGCCGACGGCTCCGACGGTCCATTATACCTATGAATACACAGAGCAGGGAGAGCTAGATGCAGATCCCACCATTCCAAATGCAGGACTGTATGGCTATATCGATTTAGCTTCTATCACCGATGAGCGTGGAAATACGCATGCGTTTGAGTATGAGTTTGCGACACAGTGTACTTATCACTACTCCAATGGTTATAAAGATGAGGATCCTTGGATGAAGCGCCAATCAGGTGTGCCTCGGTTGATGAAGACGATGGTGCGGCCGAATCTGCAGACGGTAGAATTTAGTGGGGATCGTTCCTTGCAGTACTTGATGAATGGCACTGTCGTGACTAACGGCATTACCACGACAGTAACATCGCCCAGCACGGGCACTTACACGTACACATTTACTCAGCCACAGGTTTTTTGTCCGGTTCCTTTGACGGCAGAAAGCTCGCAGAGTGTTATTGTTTCATTTGCCAAAATGTCCATCGCGTCAGCGGCCGGAACTGAGTATTATGAATTTGACCCTGAGGCCGCCATGGCGCTAAAGCGGGTAGAAGACCTCAGCGGTAATGTCACTGTTTATACTCATGATGATGCCATTTTATCTCCTCCTAGCGCTTTCCAGCAATTAGGATTGCTAAATTTTGATGATCCGACCAGTGAAACGAAGTTCGATCATGAAGGCAACCCAATCAATGCGACCAAACACTATGTCTATGAGGATAATTTCCGCCTGTTAAAGTCGGTGACGGATGAATTAGGAACGGTCACTGACTACGTGATTGACGAGAATACGGGATTGCGCACCCAGGAGACGGTGACGGACGCGTCTGACGAGGTGTTGCGTGTGACGCGTTATGAATACGATGATCCTACTTTCGCGGGGTTCATGACCCGTCAGGTTTTGGAAACCACGGGATTAGAGGTGCCTAATGGTATTCCTGCTCCTATTGGGGAATTACGGACTGACTTTGTGCCGGATGAGAATGGCCGTATCAGACAACAGATCGTCTATGCAGGCGAGGAAGACGATCCTGTGACGGTCGGGGTGGATGAATCGCTTCCACTGATTACTTGTTATTCATATACGGGTGGTGGCAGTAAAAAGACGGTCACAGATCCACGCCGCCATACCACGGCGTTTGAGTATGAGCCAGATACGCTTCGTCTAAAGAAGGTGATCTACCCTGATCTAACTTTCAAAGAGTTGCAGTATGATGCACATGGAAATTTAGAGATGGAGACCGATGAATTGGGGGTAAAAACTTTTTACAGTTATGATGACCTCAATCGGCGGGTTAAATCCACGGTGGATCTCAATGGTGACGGTGTCGCAAGTGCTCGTTATACAGCCTTGACGCCGGGGGATGAAAATACTCCGCCAGTTTACAATGGGGACCTGGTCTCAGAGACGACTTACAATGATTTCAACTTGCCCGTGTATGAGACAGACGCGCGTGGTATCCGGACTTTTCATGAGTACGATGCCATCGGGCGGCGTATCCGCACGACGGTGAATTGTGATGATTCTGATCCTGCCTTGCGTCTGGTGACCCGCTATGTGGATGATGATGAACTGACTCCAGATTGGGTGGGTGGGTCTATGTTTGATAATGCGGGTTTCAAACCCTTGCGTACGATTGATGCTAGGGGATTTGTCACGGAGTATGAGTACGACAATCTCTACCGCCCGACTCAGGTCGTCTTGACGGACACTTCTTATGATCCTCCTCAAGTTGTCACTAGCCAATCTCATTATGATGCTGTGGGCAATGTTATCTGGTCTCAAGACCCGTTGGGGAACATCACAGAGACGGAGTATGATGGGCTTAGCCGTGCTATCCGGGTGGTCTTACCTTCCACTGTTGGCAGTTCAGGTAGTGTGGACTTCGCTGTCCCTGCGGGTCAGCGTACGATGAAGTACACGCCTTCAGGTCAGGTCTGGAGCAGTACAGATGAGATGGGCAACACCACGCTCAATTTTTATGATAATGCTGGACGCGCTACGGTGACCATGATGCCTGGGGTGCTGGTGGCTGGAGCAGGCAACCAACTCATTCGGCCTCAGGTTTGGCAATCCTACGATGCGGCAGGCAATGTCTTGGAAAAGAGTGATCCACTTGGCAATATCACGGAAACGAATTACGACATCCGTAATCGCCCTTTCCGGGTGATTTTCCCAGAGGTGCTAGATGCGCAAACGGACACGGTATTGCGGCCCGAAACGGAGTCTGAGTATGATAATGCAGGCCGCGTGATCAAGTCCACGGACCCCTTGGGCCAGTTTACCCTGACCCGATATGACCGCGCGGGGCGTGTTTACGCCACCATCGCACCGCCAGTGGGCACTCAGACGCATGTCACGACCAGCACTCATGATGCCGCTGGCAATATCCTAACCGTTACCAATGCCGAAAATCAGACTGTTACCAATACCTATGACGGGCTGGGAAGGCTGACCACGACGCTGGATGCTGAGGCTATTCTCAACCAATTTGCCTATGATAAAGCGGGAAATCGCACCTCAGTCAAAGACGGCTTGCTCCAAGAGACGACCTTTACCTACGACGCACAAAATCGACTGACGTCGCAGACGTTTGCTAACTTTGATTCAGAGTACTTTACATATAACGCGGTCAATAAAATCAGTCATCTCGATGCGAAGAACGTTACGACTCACTATTTCTATGATGTGCGTAATCGTCTGCGCAAAGTTTCTGCGCCTGATCTGGAACGTTTCAGTAGCTATGATAATCTGGGACGTCTGCTCACGGTCACTGAGACTGGCCGACCTGAGGCCAGTGTGAGCTACACCTATGATGCCCTGGGACGAATGACCTCGGAGAGTTCGTTCTCTGTTCTCCACACTTATGGTTATGATGTGGCTGGCAATCGGCTGACGGCCACTTACGGCACTGGGCGTGCTGTGACGACGACCTATGATGCGCTGAATCGTCCTGCTTCCATCACGGAAGCTGGACGTACCACCTACTATGGCTATGACTTGGCCGGACGAGCCCTGAAGATGATCAGTGGCAATGGTCAGGTGACAAAGAATGTCTATGATGAGCTGGGACGCCTGACCAACCGGACCCTGTATGCCAGTGCTACTGACCTCACGGAGACTGGCGTGCTTGCCAAGTTCGGGTGGGGACATGATGCCGTCAGCAATGTCACAGCTCATCTGGAGCAATGGAAAGCCAATGCACTGCGTCCTGCGGGGGATCGCACGACGGGGATGACCTATGATGAGGTCAATCGTCTGAAGACAGAAACCATCAACGACCCGACCAGCGGCATCACCGTCACCAGCTATGAGTATGATGATGCGAACAATCGTTCGAGCAAAACCGTCACGGGAGCTACGGACCCCGGTTACTGGACCTATGATTATAATGAGGCTAACCAACTGGAGAGTTGGGCTCAATACACGGAGCTAAGCGGAACTTTGCTGAAAAGTGCGGGCTTTGTTTATGACTCCAATGGTAATCGCACGAGCCAGTCTGTGGTGGAGGCTTCTGTCACGACCACGACTACGTACGCCTGGAATGCGCAGGATCGGCTCACAGGTGTGACGATGCCAGACGGTACCGAGCATGGCTACCTTTATGACTACCGGGCGCGCCGGGTAGAGACGACCCGCACAGGGGGAAGTCTGCCAGCGCAGACCACGGCCATTGTCTTCGCCGGGGGGCTGAGTTTGGCTGAATATGAAAGCACCGTCCCGGCCCCCATTGCCGTTCAGAGTCCCACCGTGCACTACTTGCGGGGTCCCGACATGGGCGGCGGTGTGGGGGGCATGCTTTACAGCATTCGTGGTAGCACCCTGCGCTATTCACTGAGCAATGGTCGTGGAGACATCATCGCCCAGAGCGATGAAAATGCCGCGCTGACGTGGACAGCCAGCTATGAAGCCTATGGCAAACGCCCGGCGGAAACAGGCACGAACGAGGACAAACAACGAGCCAACAGCAAGGATGAAGACCCGACAGGCCTGCTGAATGAAGGCTTCCGGTATCGAGATCTAGAAACGGGCGTGTGGCTGAGCCGAGATCCGGCGGGTTTTGTGGATGGCCCCAATCTGTATGCGTATGTGAAACAGAACCCTTGGACGAGTTTTGATCCCAATGGTCTTTGGAGTTGGAGTTCTTTCGGTAAAGGCGCTCTGTATGCCGCAGTAGGCGTAGTTGTTGTTGGCGTGGCAGTGGCTGCTATAGCTGCTACCGGTGGCGTTGCGGCCGTCGCGATAGCTGGTGCCCTAGAGGTTAGTGCGGCAACTGCGGCAACTGCAGGTGCAGTTGTATCTGGCAGTGTTTATTGTGCAGCGGCCGCATACGGAGGCTATCAAACTGGAGTAGCAGGCTATGAAGCGGTAACAGGAGAGGACCACGCTTCTGGTGCACAATTAAGTGATGAACGAAGATCGGAGAGAGCTGGAGAAGCTGTGATAGCACTAGCAACGTTAGGGCTTGCCGCGGCAAAGGCCAAATCGCCGACGCAATCAGCTAAAAGTCAAGAAGCAATCAACCAACTCATTGCTAATCGAGCTGAAAATGGTTTGCCTGGAGCAGCCACAACATCGACTGGTACCACAGGCGCTGGAACAGCAACGCCTGTTAGAACCAGTACTCCACAATCGAATGGAACAACAATCCATGCTGAACCACAAACGTTGGCTGATTTGAATGGGAGTCCTAACTCAATGATTGCTGTGGATCAGATGCCTTGCCCGAATTGCCAGCTTGCCATTAGAATGCAGGCCGGACCCGGAACTAGTGTTGTGGTGCCTCAAAACCCAGCTAAACCGACACTCAGTCCAAAAACTGCCGCAGTGGACGCTGCGGCAGGCAAAGCCAATGTGGTACCACGTGAGGTTATGAAAACACCAACATACGAACATACAGGAGCACGCGCAACGAACGATGACGACTAACTTTATTGATATTTATAGAAGTCAGCTTTGTGGCACACAAATAAATGAGCGCTTTGACTGCACCTCGATAGCAGAGGCTTATCAAACAGATAGCCTTCCTGCTGGAATTTTTAGCTATAAATCGTTATCCTTAGTTGTGGGTGTCGAAGCCGATATTTTAAAATGGTTTGCGGTGGACACTTTGAAGTCGAGGGCATTTAAACGCTGGTCATGGTTTTATGATGGAAGGCCGCTTTCGCTTTCTCGATACACTTCTCCAGATGACTTTAACGTCTTCATGGGACAAGCTGTCGAGTCTTGGGATGATGGGGTGGAAGTTTGTAGAACTTACAATGTGATATTTGCCCAATTGAGATGTGTTTGGGGGGGGGATCAGAAGTTAAGATCTTTGGAATGGAACTAATGGAAAATGAACTTACGCGCCAGGAAAAGGGAAAGATGTCAGACGCGAATGGCATTCGGTTAAGAGGTTGTTGGAGTGGTGTGTTTTTAGATTTATGTTATGCTTGTTGTTAGAAGCGGGGTCAGGCGACATGAAGCCTGACCCCGTTTTCCTCAATGATTTTGAAAATCCAGAAAGGAATCCATGACGAATGAATGTATCCGTCAAGCCAAGCCCCTATGAGAACACATTGGTAGGAGCGGTATTGGATC
>JAOZVT010000591.1 GCA_025869455.1 Prosthecobacter sp. | reverse complement strand
GCTGCATCAATCTCCGTGATCTCCCCCAACCACCCTTCTTTGACCGCCTTGAAGAGCAATTCAAAAGCTGGATTATAGCGCAACATGTAGCCCATTTGTACCGTGAGTCCCTTTTGCTCGGCCTCCAATCTCATGGACTTAAATTCCGCGTGCTCAAGCGCACCCGGTTTGTCCAAATGCACATGCTTGCCAGCCCGAATGCACCGCAGAGCCGTCGCGCAGGAATCCTCCACCCTTGTCTCCACCGCCACAGCCTTCAGATCTGGCGTTGCTAAAAGTTGTTCCTCAGTGAGCAAAGGTAACCCGCGATAGATCGGTGACTCGGCAAGCTGCGCCCGCAAGGCTTCTTCAGGTTCCACATAGCCCACGACGTCCCAAAGATCCGTCAAACCACGCATCGCCCCCATTTTCCCTCCGGCATGCGCGTGAGTGGTGGCGATCTGCCCGATCTTCAATCGAACGGGCGCTGCTTGCGCCGAGACGGCAGTCAAAGCTGCTGCGGTGGTGATAAAGTGCCGACGTGTCATAAGGCTGAAGAAAACGTAGGCTGAGGAGCATATCTCAGCGAAAGAAGGAGAGACAAGACGAAAGCTACGGCCCTGCCACCGATTCACTTCGCGGGACGGATTTTCCCACTGCCAGGCATGGCGCTCAGCATGAAATAACGGGGTGATTTCAGCAAATCTCCCACCTCCCGCACAGCCACACAGTTCATGAGCGCTAGCAAACGATCCATTTCATCAGGTTGACGCGCCAAATGCTTTTCTAGGAAACGTCTTACACGGGCATTCGCATTATGCTCAATGGCCAGGGTGCCTAGGTTCAGCATGAGCAGTAACACACACACGACAATCAACATCATCCCCGCAAAGCGTGGAGGAAGACGCATGAAGATCATCCCGGCCATGCCTACAAGCCCAAAAATGGGACCATAACGATTCAGGCGGATCACATTTTGACGCCACTGAAGTTCAGAGAGAGCTTCCCCAGTCTGGGCCGCATGCCCCGCCTCATGCAGAGCGATGGCCCAGGCACCTATGGACGTCCCCTGAGACACACGCGGCTGTAAAAACAAACGCCGACGGCGTGGATCAAAATAATCTGTCGCTACCCCGCTGTGTTCCACAATCTCCACATCCTCTACCCCTTCGAAAGCCAAAAAAAGACGAGCGATCTCCGCCCCGGTGTGAGCCGTGGGGGCACGCTCCTTCATTCCCTGCCCAAGAACCTGCTCATATCTGCCTGATGCCCATTGGCACACGCCAACACAGGCAAGAATGATCAGAATGAAAAGAGCTAACATAGGGCAAGAGAGTGATGCCTGAATGAAACGTCCGCTGCAACAGATACTCATCAAGGATCGTCCCCCGATTCGTCTTTTGTCATTCTGCTTTCCCTTTGCCCCGTCTAAACACTGCGCTATTTAAAAAGGCATGGCATTTCCTCTTCGTTCCCCTCGCGACACCGTCGGCGGCATCATGGTTTTTGGACGTATCTTGGACAAGATTCGTCTCAATGCGACCAGCGGCCTGCCCCCAGGCTACCACTTGGACGTCATTCCTGGCAGCCGCACCTTTGATGACCGCATTTGCTGCCTTCTAGGCGTCGAATTTTCGGCTCTCAGTACACGCACTCTGCAGGGAGGCACCGATGAAGAAATCCTTGAGTGGTGCTTCGAGACAGGCCGTAAACCAGACCCAGAACACATTGAGCTCTTCAATGGCTTCATGATGAAACGTGGGTGGAGAGACGTCGCCTCCCCAGGTCTTGCCAAACAGAGAGAGGAGGCCGGATTGGGCCACCGTGAAGACCTTGTCACTTTTTTCGACCTGATGGATGTGGAAGAAGGGCGTGCCGAGTGAAGCGACAGATCGCGTGATGTTAAGTTAAAATTTATTCATTCGTCAGCGGCCACTTCCCGCCCATCGTCGGCGCACCTCGTTCATGGAACCCTATTTTGTCATTGGTCTGCTATTCGCCGCAGTCGTGCTCTTTGCCACGGAAAAAATCTCCGTGGACTTGGTCACGCTAGGGTTGCTGTGCATCCTGGTGATGGGGGGCATCCTAAATGTGCAGGAGGCTTTTGCAGGTTTCGGCAATGAGGTCATTGTTATGCTGGGTTCCATTTTCATCATCGGTGCTGCCCTGCGTGACACGGGTGTTTTGGATAGCTTGGGCGGTCTGCTAGCGCGAACCACCGGAGGCAGACCTCGGCGGGTCGCCGCAGGCATGATGGCCAGTGTGGGGGCCATCTCCGCCTTCATGAATAACACCACCGTCACCGCCATGTTTCTGGGGCCTGTGATTGGTATGGCGCGTAGGCTCGGCATCTCCCCTTCCCGTTTGCTCATGCCTTTATCTTTTGCCTCCATTTTAGGCGGCACCTGCACCCTCATTGGCACCTCCACCAACGTCGCCGTCAGTGGAGCTATGAAGCATCTCGGGCAGGAAGAGATCGGCATGTTCGAGATCACCCCCATTGGCATCATTATCTTTGGAGTGGGGATCATATACCTCGTCACCGTCGGGATGCGCTGGGTGCCTGAACGTGATCGTTCAGACCAAATGTCCGGCAATGGGCATATCCGTGAATATTTATCGGAGGTGGTTATCTTACCCAACTCCCCCCTGATCGGCCAAGCCGCCTTCAATTCCGATTTTTCAGTCCTGGAATTCCAGGTTGTTAAAATCAGACGTCAAGATGAGGACCTTCCAGTTGACCGTCACACTCAATTTCTTGAAGGCGATGTCGTCTTAGTCGCTGGTAAAGTACAGAACCTCATCAAGGTCAAAAAAATCGAGGGCATCGATATCCGCGAAGATGTCCAACTCCGCCGCTCCGGCATTGACATGAGTGAAGCCAGTGTCGCTGAAGTGGTGCTCACCCCACGCTCTGCATTGGTCGGCCAAACCCTGAGAGGCAGCAATTTCCGCCGCCGCACGGGGCTTTCGGTTCTCGCTCTTTTGCGGGGAGATCGCACGCTCAACGATCACATGGCCGATGTCGTCCTGCATGCAGGGGATTTGCTGCTACTCCAGGGTCCCTTTGACCGCTTCCAAAAGTTCGAACAAGAAGCTGAAATGGTGGTGATTACCGAACACAGCTACACCACCACAGCCAGGAAGCGCGGCATCGCCACACTCATTGCCTTTGTCCTAGCTGTGACGGCCAGTACCTTTGGACTGCTGCCCGCCTCCGTTGCCTTCTTGGTGGCTGCCCTTATCGCTCTAGCCACACGCTGCATCAGTCTAGATACAGCTTATGAGAACATTGACTGGCGGCTGCTCATTCTCATTGGAGGAATGACCGCCTTTAGCACCGCTATGGCCAAATCTGGCGCGGATGAGCTACTCGCAGGGGTCGTCACCACCTTGCTCAACCCCATGGGAACCCTGGCCGTTCTAGCCGGATTTTGTATTCTCACAGTCCTGCTGACCCAGCCCATGTCAAACGCTGCGGCGGCCTTGGTCGTTCTGCCCATCGCCATCCAAGCAGCCACCAAATTAGGAGCCAATCCCCGCGCTTTCGGCATTGCTGTGATGCTCAGCGCCAGCATTTCAGTGCTGACCCCTTTCGAGCCAAGCTGCATCCTGGTTTATGGACCTGGAAAGTATCGGTTCAGTGACTTCATCAAAGTGGGCAGCGGCCTAACCATGGTCACGCTCGCAGTCATACTTGCTCTGGTCCCCGTCTTCTGGCCCTTATAGGCTGGCTAATTCGGGTGGCCAAGATAAAGCTCACGAAAATGGTTTCCTTGTAAGATTGTCAAAGCGGTGCGCTTTGTCCATGTTCCATCTATGTCTCCCGTGATCCAAACCCTGGCCGATCTTGTTCGGATCAATAGCGTCAATTCCGCCTACGATGGCGGGCCTGGAGAACGAGAACTAGCCACGTACGTGCAGAGGTTTTTCGAGATGCGCGGCATCCAGACAGAGGAGCAGGAAGTCTTTCCTGATCGGCCTAACATTCTAGCTCGGCTACCAGGGAAAGACTCCAGTCGCTGCATCATCCTGGAAGCACACATGGATACCGTCTCGGTCACAGGCATGACCATTCCCCCATTTGATCCCGTTATCCGGGACGGCTGCCTGTATGGTCGTGGCTCATGCGACACCAAGGCCGGCCTAGCCACCATGATGCACGCAGTGGCCTCACTGAAAGCGGAGGAGATCATTCCTCCTTGTGATGTTCTTCTAGCCGCTGTGGTGGATGAAGAGTTCTCCTACCGTGGTGTGGTACGCCTGTGTGAAGGACTGAAAGCTGACGCAGCCATCGTTGCCGAACCCACGGAGCTACGCGCCGTGATTGCGACCAAAGGGGTGCTTCGGTTTCGAATCACTGTGCATGGGAAAGCTGCCCACAGTTCCAAACCACACCTGGGCAGCAATGCCATCTCTCACATGGCGCGAATCATCAATGCCATTGAATCTGACAATCAAAAACTCGCCTCAAAAACACATCCTCTGTTAGGCAGTGGAACCTGTAACATCGGCGTTATCCGAGGTGGCGTTCAGGTCAATTTCGTCCCCGATCACTGCGCCATTGAACTCGATCGCCGCCTACTCCCAGGGGAACGAGTCGAAGACGTCATCCACCATTATCAAGGATTGCTGAACGACCTAACTCAAGGCCAGAGTGATTCAGCGGACGGTCTTTCTTCCAAATGGAAAGCGGAGATTGAAGAGCCCTTGCTGCTCGTTGACGAGGCCCTCGACACGCCCGCAGACACCGCTGTGGCACAAACCGCCGCTCAAGTCCTAAACGGGATGAATCTGGACTCAACTCCCTGTGGAGTTCCCTTCGGTTGTGATGCCAGTAAACTCTCAAGAGCGCGCATCCCGAGCATCGTCTTCGGCCCCGGCAGCATTGATCGAGCTCACACCGTCAATGAATTTGTTGAACTGGATCAGGTGGAACAAGCATACGAGTTCCACAGAAGATTTTTGCTAGCCTTCACGTAACACACACCATGAGTCACGCCACACGCCGCCAGTTCCTCACCCAAACAGCCACCGCCGCCTTGGGGCTTCAGATGAGTGGTTGCTCCACCTTAGGCAACACTGCCGCCATTGATGCTCATGTGCATGTTTGGACACCGGACACGAAGCGCTACCCCCTAGCCAAAGGCTTTGAGAAAAAGGACATGGCCCCGCCCAGCTTTACCCCGGAGCAACTCTTCACCCATTGCAAACCTGAAGGTGTCTCACGAATCGTGCTCATTCAGATGAGCTACTATGGCTATGACAACCGCTACATGCTGGACTGCATAGCCTCGCACCCAGGCACCTTTTCTGGAGTCGCCATCATTGACGAAAATGCAGTGAATGTCAGAGGGCGAATGAAGGATCTAGCCAAACAAGGCGTGCGCGGATTCCGCATCTATGACCCAGGCAACAATGTCGCTGCGTGGCTTGGCTCCCCTGGCATGCAGGAGATGTGGACAGTGGCTGCAGAGGAAGGGCTAAACATGTGCCTGCTAGTCAATCCAGAAGCCCTAGCCGCCGTGGATAAAATGTGCATCAAATACCCCCACACATCGGTGGTGATCGATCACTTCGCCCGAGTCGGCATGGCTGGCCCAGTCACCCGTGCCCATCTTGACCGCCTGCTTCACCTTTCAGTCCATCCCAAGGTGACACTGAAAACTTCCGCCTTTTATGCCCTCGGTAAAAAGACACCGCCTTACCTGGATCTAGGTCCCATGATCAAAGAGTGCCATCACTACTTCGGGGCTGAACGCCTCATGTGGGCCAGTGATTGCCCCTTCCAAGTAGATCCTGGCCACACTTATCATGACTCCATCGCATTGATCCGTGACCGCCTCGACTTCCTGAGTTCCCATGACCGTGCCTGGATGTTAGGCAAGACCGCCGAAAAGGTATTTTTTCACGCCTAACAGCTAGCAAAACTCAGAGAGTTAGCTCGCCGATCCGTTCCATCACCTCATCCGCCAAAGCCTGATAAAGGTCACGTCCTTCAACCGACTGGTTTTTGAGATCGGGAACATACGGTTTCCCCACGACAATCCGAATCTGCGCCTGTCTCAGAAACTTGGCTCCACGTGGATAGGCTTCAAAGCTGCCAAAAATGCGCACGGGCAAAACAGGGGCGCGACTCTTCGCGATGAACAAGCCCACGCCAGCTTCAGCCTTTTGCAGACCGCCATCGTGACTCCGTGTCCCCTCAGGAAACATGAGCACTTTTTTACCGGACTTAAGCAGCCGAATCGTCGCTTTTAAACTGGAGGCATCCGGCTTATCCCGATCCACCGGGATCGTCTGCCAGCTACGCAAAAGCTTACCCGCCAAAGGGTGATCAAACAGCGTTTTGCGGGCAAAAAAGTACAAAGGCTCATCAAAAGCCTGACCGATGAATGGAGGATCAAGAAAACTAACATGGTTAGCCACGATGAGCGCAGGCCCTTGCAGCTTCAGATTCTCTTCCCCGATAACTTGAAAGTCATAAAAACTTCGGGCGATAGACCGGAAGATGATGTGACCGATGCGATAGGAAAGATTCATGCGGGAGCGGATGAGGGCAAACGGTCCAGAACAGCCTGCACTGCACCTTCGAGCGTAAGATGACTATTATCAATGACCACTGCACCCTCTGGAATGACCAGGGGTGAAGTTTTACGGGTAGAGTCCAGCCGGTCACGCTCCGCCACCTGATCGGTGTGTCCCTGCGCACTGCGACGTGCCGCACGGACTTCTTCACTGGCATCAATGTAGAACTTCAACGGACTCTCAGGAAACACCACGCTGCCAATATCCCGGCCTTCCATGACAAGAGAGCCGAGCTCAGCCAATGCCCGCTGATCTGCGACCAACCTTGCACGCACCTCCGGCACTCGGGCGACTAGAGAAACACCACGGTTTACCGGATCGCTATTCAGATCCTCCGCTGTCAGCAAGCGACCATTCACAGACACCTGCGTTTGTCCTTCAGACACGGGAGATTCTATGACGATCCCCTCTGCCGTGGCTCTCACGGTCTCAGCATCATTCGGATCTATGCCCGTCTGCAACACCGCCCAGGTCATAGCGCGGTACATGTTTCCGGTATTCACATAGATGTAGCCCAACCGCTGCGCGAGAATCCGCGCAACGCTGCTTTTACCAGAAGCGGCAGGGCCGTCGATGGTGATGACTGAAGATGGCATGAAAGTCGTAAGATTGAGGCCTTTTTGCTATTTCTTAGCCACCGGGCGCGGAGCGCGTGAGATGACCGGGATGGGACCTTCACCAGCATCATTCTTTTGGAACAAGGCGAGGTCATGTTCAAACCCAGGGTAACTGGTACCAATGCATTCGGAACCTTCAATGATGGTCTCTCCTTCAGCAAACAGACCCGCGATGGCAAAAGCCATGGCGATGCGATGGTCGTGATAAGTACTGATCGTCGCGCCTTGGAGTTTAGCGCCACCTTCAATCTCCATCCCATCCTCAAACTCGGTCACCGTCACGCCCATACGGCGGAGATTTTCAGCCACAGCCGCAATGCGGTCCGTCTCTTTGACGCGCAGTTCATGAGCATCCTTGATCAAAGTCTTACCACGGGCCAAGGCCGCCGCCACCGCCAGGATCGGCAGCTCATCGATCACATTCGGAATTTCTGCTCCGCCAATAACCGTTGCATTGAGCTCGCCACCTTTAACGATCACATTGCCACGAGGTTCCCCTTCCGTCACAGACTCGGAATGATTGAGATGAGCGCCCATGCGCAGCAGCACATTGATCACCCCTGTTCGGGTAGGATTCAGCCCCACGTTTTTCAAAGTGATCTGCTGTCCTGGGCTAGCGGCGGCGGCCACCATCCAGAACGCAGCGCTGGAGATATCCCCAGGCACGACAATGTCAGTCGCTTTTGGAGACTGCCCGCCATAAACAGAGATCGCATTTCCCTCACGCAGCCATTTGATGCCGAAGTGAGACATGATGCGCTCCGTATGATTGCGCGTTGCCACGGGCTCGATCACCGTTGTTTTTCCTGGCGCAAACAGACCCGCCAATAGGACAGCGGATTTCACCTGAGCACTCGCCATCGGCAGTGTGTAAGTGATCGCCTGCAAATGCCCGCCGGTGACTTTGAGCGGGGCACAAATCTTCTCCCCCTGCCCTTCCACCTGAGCACCCATCAGACGCAGTGGATCAGCCACGCGTTTCATCGGGCGTTTAGAAAGAGAGGCATCTCCAAACATCTCCGTGGTGAAATCTTGCCCCGCCAAAATACCGGAAAGCAAACGAATAGTCGTGCCTGAGTTTCCGCAATCAACGGGACCCGCCGGAGCTTTAAGCTTGGGGCCAAAACCCGTGATCGCCAATTTGGTTAGGCCAATGCCTTCGATCTCTTCCAGAGG
The DNA here is from genome assembly GCA_025869455.1 of Prosthecobacter sp. Lineage (GTDB taxonomy): Bacteria > Verrucomicrobiota > Verrucomicrobiia > Verrucomicrobiales > Verrucomicrobiaceae > Prosthecobacter. Next base: position 1,196 of record JAOZVT010000591.1, on the reverse strand, counting down.
TTCTACGACAGCCCCCATCGCCTCCATCGCCTTGACAGAGCAGAGGCAATCCTCACTCGGTAAAAATCCTTCAATGACAGTGGTGCCAGAGGCCATACCCGCAAACATGGCGGACCGATGGCTGATGCTTTTGTCCCCAGGAACGGTGATTTCGGTGGGGAAGGATTTGAGTTTTCGGACTTTCAGGGTGGACCTATCAGGAGACAGCCGCCGGGACAGTCTCACGCAGGCTTTGAGCCTCCGCGAGGAATCGGCGGAGTTCTACTTCGTCCGGCTTGTCGAGAATTTCAAGAAGCTCTGTCAATGTCTCTGACGCAGCCCTCAGTTGCGCCAAAAGGGCACTGCGATTCTCCAGGGCGATCCCCGTCCACAAACCAGGGTCTCCGCCCGCCACACGCGTTGTATCTCGGAAACCATTGGCCACACAAGCCACCGCGCTAGGATCTGAACGCAAGGCAGCCAGCGTCGTCACCGCCGCCATCATATGCGGCAGATGCGAAATCCGGGCAACTTTCTCATCATGCGCACTGGGTGACATTTCCAGGACTCGGCAGCCAAGAGCCTGCCAAAACGCACGCAGGCGTGACAAGCGACCGCTTTCGTCCTCTTCTGCTTCAGGCGTTAAAAGACAGGCGGCATTTTGAAAAAGGTCTGCCCGCGCGACTTCAATGCCTGTTTTCTCGGATCCCGCCATGGGATGACTCCCGATAAAACGAAAACCCAAAATGGGCCGTAAGGCGCGGACAACACTGCCCTTCACGCTGCCCACATCCGTGATGAGGCTATCACTCGGCAAGTCCGCCAAGACGATCTTTCCAGCCAATGACGCCATGGTTTCCACTGGCGTGCACAAAATGATCAAGGAAGCCCCCTGAGCTGCCTGGGTAGCGTCGGTAAAAAAATCGGCCCGAATACCCCGGGCACGAATGCCCAGCTCAGCCGATTCACGCCGAGCCCAGAGCCGGAGTTTGACATCCGGCATTCGCTCTTGGATAGCCAATGCCAACGATCCGCCTAACAGGCCAGGACCATAAACAGTGATGATGGGCTCCATGCTCACGTGCCGAACTCAATACGGCACGCGGAAGATGTCTCCCGTTTCTGGATCACGTGCTTTTTGACCCGCACGCAGTCCTTCCACACTGATGATCTTCTTTGGATCCTTGGGACTGTAAACAAAACCTAGATCGGAAGAG
>JAOZVT010000590.1 GCA_025869455.1 Prosthecobacter sp. | reverse complement strand
CCCACCGTCCCACCGTCCCACCGTCCCACCGTCCCACCGTCCCACCGTCCCACCGTCCCACCATCTTCCCCAAAATCCCCCGACGGGGATCTCCATCCCCAACCAATCCCCAACCTAAACCCCTGATGATCAATTTGTTAGACCCATCATTCCCCAAATGGGGAAAAATTTAAAACACTCCCCATTTCCCCATTCAGACGATAACAAACACCACCAGCATCCCCGTCCAACCGCGTGACCGGAAATTCTTTTCAGCAGTTGCTATAACTCTGAAGACACACATTCACAGCCTTTCTAAGTCACCAAGTCCCGTCACCTAATCCAACTGCTCAACCGTCTTTTATCTGTTAGGTGGGTGAGAATTTGACGTTCACAAAAGAGTCGCCTAATGCGGCTTTGCCCCCACCCCCTATGCATCGTTCGATTCTCCTTCTTTCGGCCTTTGGCCTCTTCGCTGCCTCCGCTTCCGCGCTCACGCTGGAAGAAATGAACCGGAACTACCAGCCAATGCCGACGGTGCCGGAGAAGGAACTGCCCGCTCTCAAAAACACCCCCGAGCCGTTTCCAGGGATCGTCAAGCATCCGGGGTTCGATGCGCATACCTGGGTACGCTTTCCCTTTGTGGAGAATCCTGGCAGCTTCGGGTTCGATCCCAAAGGCCGTCTCTTTGTGGCCGAAGCGAACCGTTTCTGGCGTGGGGTGCCTGATCTGCGCGGGGCCAATGAACTGATTCGTGGCGATTTCCAGGCCTTCACTTTGGAAGACCGGGAGAATCTCTACAAGACCTGGGCCGCACGCTTTCCCACCACCTTTTTCACCAACACAGCGGACCGCCTGATCCGACTGGAAGACCGCGACGGCAATGGAGCCGCTGACCATCGCACCCTGTTTTCAGATCGCTTTCATGAGCCGCTCGATGGCATTGGCTTTTCCGTGCTGGCAGAAAATGACGCGGTCTATTTCACCTGCATCCCCAACGTCTGGAAGCTGACGGACAAGGATGATGATGGCGTGGCAGATGCAGAGGAAGCCATCGTCAAAGGTTTCGGCGTGCGAGTATCGTTCATTGGTCATGACCTTCATGGGATCACTCGCGGACCCGACGGACGACTCTATTTTTCCGTGGGTGACCGCGGTTATAACGTCACCACCCGAGATGGCCGCGTGCTCAATGGTGCTGGGCGTGGAGCGATCTTCCGTTGTGAATCCGATGGCAGCGGCTTTGAGGTGTTTTGCAAAGGTCTGCGCAATCCCCAAGAGCTAGCCTTTGATGAAGCAGGCAATCTATTCACCTTTGATAACACAGGTGACATTGGCGACCTCGCCCGCATGGTCTATGCCCTGGAAGGCAGCGACTCTGGCTGGGACATGAGCCATCAGTCCGCGCATCATTACGTGACCGTTCTCGACTGGGAAGACTTCCACCCCAAGACCTCCGTGTGGGTCTCTGAAAGGATGTATGATTTGTTCAATGAGGAACAACCACAATGGGTTTACCCGCCAGCTTCCCATGTGGCTCGAGGTCCCTCAGGTGTCACTTGGTTGACCGGGGAATCCCTGCCAAAAGACCTGCGCGGGAAGTTCCTCCTGGCTAACTATCGCGGAGCCTCCCAGGGTTGCACCGTGCTGACAGTGGGCATTGAAGCCAAAGGCGCAGGTTATGCCGCCAACTCTGAAGATGTGTTCGTCGAAGGTGTCGGCGTCACGGATGTGGAGCTGGGCTACGATGGCAACATTTACCTGTGCGACTTCGGCGGCGGCTGGAGCATCAATACCAACGGTGCCATTGAAACCTTGGTTCCAAAGGATGCAGCCCAGAGAAAAGTGGGTGCCGAAACCAAGGAGATCGTGGCTCGCGGCATGAAAGATGATTCGGTGGCGAATCTCATCACCGTGCTGGGCTCTCCCGACAAACGGTTACGCCAGTTTGCCCAATTTGAGCTAGTGAACCGCAAGGATCTGGCCACGCTCACCGCCATTGCCAGCGATGAATCCAAACCCGTGAAGACCCGTCTGCACGGCCTCTGGGGAATGGATCAACTGGGCCGTCAAGGCAGCCAAGTGAGTGCCGCGTTGATCTCCCTAACAAAAGATAAAGAAGCCGAAATCCGCGCCAATGCAGCCCGCACCCTGGGCAGCATCCGCGCAACAGACAGCCGCGACTCCTTGCTGGCGCTGCTGGGCGATTCCTCACCTCGTGTGCGTTCGCTCGCCGCGATTGCCCTGGAGCGTGTGGTGAAAGAAGGCGACACCCAAGTGATCGATGCCCTCTATCAGGTAGCTTCCCAGAATGGCACAGGTGAAGTCGATCCTGTCCTCCGTCATTCAGTTGTGTCCGCACTGGACCTTATCGGCACGACGGCTGCCGCGACCTCTCGCGCCAAAGCCACCGAACGCGAAGTGCGCCTAACCGCTCTGCTTTACCTGCGCCGTCACCAGAGCCCTGAGAGCGCCCTCTTCCTGACCGATTCTGACGTGCAGATTCGCCGTGAAGCGATCCGCGCCATCTATGACACGGCAGCGGTGGATGGCCCTGCTGGCGATACTCTGGCCGCGATGATCAAGGAAGCTGCCGAGTATCCTCAAACCATCCAGCAGCGCATCGTCGCAGCCAACTATCGCCGTGGCAGCGCCCAGAATGCCCACCATTTGGTCCAGATGGCGGGTAATAAGAAGCTCGATACGGCTACCCGCACCGCAGCTCTCCATGCCCTGCACCTTTGGGAAAAACAGATCGTCACCGATCCGGTCCTCGGCATCTACCGTCCTTTGCCCAAAGCAGAACGTACTCTGGCCGCACTCGGTCAGGCAATTGATCCCGATCTCCGGGCCCTGCTAGCCAGTGATTTGCCTCCGCAACTATCATCTTTGGCCTTGAAGCTGGCCAGCGAAACAGGTGTCCGCCTTGAAGCCAAAACTCTGATCACGTTGATAACGAACAAAGCCCTTGCGGCGGAAGTCCGCATCGCAGCCCTTGACAGCCTCGTCAGTTCCGCACCGGATGAAGCCAAGTCCGTGATTCCTGGCTTGCTCAGCGATTCATCCTCCGCCGTGTCAGCAGCAGCCTTAGCCCACGGCTTCACCATGAAGCTGGATGGCCTAACCGAAGTTGCTCGCAAAGCCGTCGCCTCCGGCCCCCTAGCCAAAGCTCGTGCGGGCATTGTCGGCCTGACTTCCACACACCCGGAAGAAATCGCCACCCTCTGGAAAGATCGCGCCACCAACGGCCTCAAAAGCAGCCTCTGGCTGGATGTCTTCTTAGCCCTTCAAACCCTGGCCGATCCAGCAGTCGCCGCCCAAGTAGCCAGCGCCCCGGATGCCGTTTTCCGCCTCAGCGAAACCGGTGGAGATGTCGCACGTGGCGAGAATGTCTTCCGCAATCAAGGCGGTTGCCTTCAGTGCCACAAGATGGGCAGTGACGGTGGCATTCAAGGCCCCGAGTTGACCCAAGTTGGGGCACGACTCAAAGCCGACAAATTGGTAGAATCATTGGTTAATCCCAATGCCGTGATCGCCCCCGGTTACGGCCTTGCCGCCATCACCCTGAAAGACGGCAATCTCGTCATGGCCCGCATTGCCAAGGAGACAAAAGAGGAGCTGGAAGTGGTCGCCATCGATGGCAAAAGCTCTACACTCAAGCGCTCTGAAATTGCCAAAATTTCTCCTCCCGTCTCCGCCATGCCACCGCTCGGCACCGCCCTACCTCCCCGCGATCTGCGAGACCTCGTCGCCTACCTTGCCAGCCGCAATTCTAGCAACAAGAAAGCTGGAAAAGACGCCAACAGCCACGGCGATGACGAGAACGAAAAGATCGCCAAGTAAGCCGATGGAACCGTCCGTTTTGCCAGCTATTAAAACGCAAAACCCACGGTGACATGCAGCATGCCACTGCCCTCCCCTTCGCGTTGATTCAGGTTGTGACCATAATCAATGCGGATGGGGCCAAAGGGCAGCTTGTAACGAAGACCTGCCCCGATGGCAGGCCGGAAGTCGGAGGAGTAGTCAAAGGCACTGCTGTTACTGCCGCGCCCGAGGCTGCCGATGTCGCCAAAGAAAGCTAACTCCAAGTTGGGATAGATTTCATAACTGAACTCACCGCTGACGGTCAATGCTGCGGTGCCTCCTAACGGGGTACCACCGCTCGTCACAGGGCCAAGTTCACGCTCCGCAAAGGCACGGACGCTGTTAGGGCCTCCGTTGAAGACACGGGAATCAATGGGCAGTTCCTCAGCCGATGCCCCTTGAATGTTTAACAAGGCAGCTCCTGCGGCGAACCGGAACTTCTTGGTGATGGGCTGATAAAACGCCCCACGCAAATCAGTGCGGATATAGCTAACATTGGACCCCATGACATCGAGCGTGGATTCCATCCGAGCACTGACAAACCAGCCTTTTTTCGGAAGCACTGGACTGTCACGATAATACAGCATCATGCTGCACCCGATCGTCCCAAGGGTGTAAAGGTCTGGCCCCACCTCGTCATCCGTGAGTACATCGGTGGAGACCGTGTTCGCAGAGACCCCCGCAAAGACTGTGTAGGAGTAGTGTTTACTGACCTGCCGGGCCAATTCCAGATTCAGGCTGCTGCCGTAGCGCGAGTATTCAAAGAGACTGAAATTTTCCACCGCTAGCTGCACCGTCGCGGAGTATTTGCTATTGAAGATAGCAGGGTCAATGACCTTCACCGAACCCAGCGGACCCGCTGTGCTCCAGTTCAGTTCGGCAGCTAGGGTATCTCCAGTGTCGCGGTAGTTGGTATTGCGATAATTGATGCCTGCCTGAGGTCCAAGGAAGGTGTCAAAGCCAACTTCTAAACCGAGTGTCTTCGGCTTTGTTTCCTCTCCCGTGATACGCAAGTCTGCGACAGCAGGGGTGACCCCTGGTAGCAATTGCGGCTCCACATCCAAACGTGCAAACATGCCCGTATCCAGAGCCCGTTTGAACATCACATCCAGATCCTCCGCCGCATAAAATTTGCCTTCGGCCTCGCGGAAACCTGCATTGAGCACGCGCTTTGATCCTCGGCTAAAGGCTTCATGCGGCACTACCTGAGCCACACGCACACGTTCGCCCGGCTCCATGAGGATCTTTACATCCACCGTGCCGCCTAACTTACCCAAGGTATAATCAGAAACTGTGGCTGCATTCAACCAACCTTTTTGTTTGGCAATGCTGGTGAGTTGCCCTTCCAACTGCTGAACACGGGCCTCATTGAATGGTTCCCCTGGGGTTTGGGCAATCTGGGCGCGCATTTGCTTGTCCAGCTCAGGAGGAGCCCCACTGAATTCAACAGAGCCAAAGGTGAAACGCGGGCCGGGTTTAACTTCAAGTGAAAGGTCGCGTTTGCCTTCAGGGCCGGGCACAGGTTCAGGCAGTAAAATGGCCTCTGACTGAAGGTAGCCTTCCGCCCGGAGACGACGCTGCACTAGTCCCGCACCCGTCTGTAAATCGCCATCCACCCACACGGGATTCGACTTGTCTGCGCCTTCTTTTTCGATGCTCGGACGTAGCAAAAACTTACGCAGCTCTTCCTGCGGAAGGATGAGATCCCCCTTCCACGTGATTTCACCCACAACGATCTGCTGCCCAGGCACAACGGTCAGAAAAATAGAACCGTCTTTCAGCTCCCAGCGCACGTCGGCATCTGGCCAACCTTGGCGAATGTATTGTTGGCGTGAGAAAAAGGCTAGGTCGTCAGCCAGAGGTTCAGAGGCAGTGGCCATGCCCGCGAGCGTGAGCTGATCTTTGAGCATTTGGCTCAGTTCATCCCACGCACTGGCATCAGCTCCTGAAACACTAACCGTGATGCCAGATTCCTTAATGCTCTGGACCTGGGGAATCTCTTCCGCCGCAGGCAACAAGGTCGTTAGGAATACCCCGAGCATGGCGACCCTAAGCCGCCATAAACTGTGCGAAGCCGAACGACGAGGCCGCGCTCCATAAACATCACTCCACATGCTGTGGCGTTTCGCCTTTGAAGGTGCCTTTGTCAATCTGCCCCAGCATATCAATGAAGGCATCTTCCAGTTTGCGTTCTTCACGATGATAGTCGGTAACCTGAAGGCCATCCGTTATCATACGCTTCAAAACGCCTGCCAGAGTCGCTTCATCTGTGGAATCCACACGCAAGCGAGCACCTCGTTTGGTTTGTTCCACCACCTGGATCATGGGGGCCGTGAGAGCCCACTCGACCAGTTTCGCCGCCTCGCCGATGACCTGTACATTGATCACTGTTCCCGTCACGGCAGTGCCTCGGGTCATGGATTCGGCATCGCCATGATGCACGATTTTGCCTTTATCAATGAACAGGAGGCTGTCACACATTTCTCCCAATTCACTGAGGATGTGGGAGCTGATGAGGATGGTTTTACCTTCTTCGGCCAGGATGCGGATCAGGTGCTTCAGTTCCACACGAGCCTTCGGGTCCAACCCAGCAGCGGGTTCATCCATGATGAGGATTTGCGGATCGTGCAAAAGAGCACGTCCCAGGCACAGACGTTGAGTCTGCCCTTTGGACATCTTATTGCTCATGCGATCTGCCAACGGCGTGAGGTCTGTGAAGTCCATCACCTCCTGAATGCGCTGGAGTCGTTCCTGCCCTTTGTAACCGAGAGCGCGGGCGTAAAAGTCTAGATACTCCAGCACCGTCATGTTTTCATAGGTGCCAAAGCTATCCGGCATCCAGCCTAACAAACGGCGCACATTGCTGGGATAATGAACCACATTGTGCCCACCGATTTTAACGGTTCCATCCGTGGGGTAATCCAGGGTAGCCAGGATACGCATGGTGGTGGTTTTACCCGCGCCATTGGCACCGACAAAACCGACCACTTTGCCGTGATCAATGCTAAACGAGACACCTTGCACGGCCTCGAGCTTGCCGAACGAACGATGCAGATTTTCCACCACGATGGCGGGCTGGCTGCGATCCAGATCTGGGAGTGAAGTCGCGGTCTGGTGCATATCAGGGTGGGGTGATGCTGCCGTAGATGAGGATTTCATCCTTCTGCCAGCGGATGGATGAAAGAGTGTCCAGGGTAAAGTCTGGAGCGCGGGCAGCGGTGGCGAAAAAATGGTCCTCGGGATGAGTCATCAGATGATCAAGCCCTTTCATTTTGGATCCGGCTTTATGCTTATTCCACCATTCCTTCAAAGTCTTCGATTCAGTCTTGATAAGCTCGGCTTTTTGGCCCGTCGCCAGAGGAGCTTTGAGCATCCAAAGGCTGCCTTGGGCATCAGCATAAAACATTTCATCCACGGTGAAACCCAAGGCAGAGACAAGAATCGGCGCGGCATCAGGTGTTGCTCCAGGTTGGACCTCCAATCTTGCGCGGGTGGAGATAGCCATGCGGATCATTTGGGCCTGTTCAGCACGGCTTTGAAAATAGTTTCCACTGTGAGATGCGCCCTTCAGTGTCAGATTAACGGGCTGTGCGTCACTGCTGTCTTTCAGTTTCACCCAGTCAGTGTCAGGCAAAGCCAGGGGCTCAATGAGGGCAGCTTGTTTGGAATCAAAGCCTGCCCCAAATAACACCCCCGTACGACTGACCTGCTTTTGGGTGACGTAGGCCGTGGCTTCCTCCGGCTCAAGATTGATAAAGACATATCGGGCACCGAGACCACCGATACCATCCTGAAAAAGGATGATGCCAACCATCAAAACACTAGCACCGAGAGAGAGCAATGGCGTGGTTACAAACAACCGATGCCGCCGCCCAGAGGGAGCCAGCACAAACAGATTTACGGGCCCGACCAAGATCCCAAAAAGCACCAAGAAAACTACGACCTGCCAAGAATTGAAACTGCGGTCGCCCAGAGCTTTCAGCAGAGGCCAGTCTCCGCGACCCGCATGCTCAACCAATAGATTATCGACACGTTCAGGACCTTTCCAATAGCGAGACAAAGTATCTCGACTCGGCAAAAATTGACCATTCCATTTAATGGTTTCGATTTGACCTAACGAATACGCATCTTGATTCGCAGGCAGTCCCTCAGGCTTCTCAGCTTTGGTGTAAAAGTGGAGTCTGCCGCCTAATCTCACCCATTGAAGAAGCGCATTGCGACTCCCTGGTTTTAACAGTTGCCAGTCAGCATCGGTAAGCATGAAGTAGTCAAAGCCACTGAGGCCTAACCAATCTTCCGGCAAATCCAAAGGAGCGAACCGACTGCCAAAAACCTTCGATCCACCGTAGTAAGAACCTCCAGACTTGTGTTTTTCCTCAACTGCATCCTCCAATTTATCCAAATTACCATTGGCCAGAGACTTACTGATGGCGATCGCTGGCATTCCAGCAGCTCGGCTATCGTAGTTTGAAAAAGCATGATCAAAAGGACCCGATAAGCGGCCTGTCATCGTGTGCCCATTATTTCGGTAACCGGAGCTATTCCCATAGTCCACGGCGAGAGGCATCAAGAACAATGCGGACTGTGTCGAACGCTTGCCCACAGGCACGTCCAAGCTGCTGCTGGAAGTGTTGTTACGGTTGTACTCCTGCGTTTGAGAGTTGAAATTAAAGCTCCACACCAAGTCACGATCAGAACCATTGGTGGCGACAATTCGCAAAGGCGCGTAGCCTGATGGCGGCATGGGATCAAACACGGAGCGGACCTCGACCCGTGAACCATTGGCCCCATTCAGGATCTCGTCCGTGATGCTTTTTTGTGCCTGCACTTGGGCCGCAAGGAAGAGGAGTAGAATCCACTTTTTCATGCAACCTCCTTCAAGGTTTTAGGCGTGGAAAGATTCTGCACCGGGACTTCAGCCAAGATCGCGCGGACGATGCTGGCACTGCTGCGGCCATCCATGCGGGCGGTGTAGTCTAGCAACACACGATGATTCAGCACGGGCAGAGCCAGCGCCTGAACATCCTCAAAGCTAGCATTGGGCCGACCATGCATCAGTGCCCGTGCCTTCGCTGCCGAGGCGAGGCTAAGGGCCGCACGTGGGCTAGCTCCGTAACGTACGCCTTCAGAGGCCTTGGATTGTCCAGGATGCGTGGCATCCACGATCCGGGCGATGTAATCAGCGACGATTTCAGGCAGGAAAATACGACGAGCCGTCTGCTGAATGTGAGCGAAATCCTCCCGAGTGGTGATGGCTGGCACAACAGGCTCCACACCGAGTTCACGATGGGATACAATTTTGGCCAAGGTCTCCGCGCTGTTTCGCAGAACCTCTAGCTTGAAAAGAAAGCGGTCCACCTGGGCCTCAGGAAGAGGGTAAGTACCCTCAAGCTCAATGGGATTCTGTGTTGCTAGCACGAAGAAGGGGTCAGGCAGGGTATGTGTGTGCCCGAGCACTGTCACGCGACGCTCCTGCATGGCTTCCAACAAGGCCGATTGGGTTTTGGGCGATGCACGATTGATCTCATCCGCCAGAAGCAAATTGGTAAAGATGGGGCCTGGCTGGAAAACGAACTCACGCCGACCATCCACTTCCTGCAAGACGGGGTTCCCCGTGATATCTCCTGGCAAGAGATCTGGCGTGAACTGAACACGGCGGGTGGTCAAATTCAGCGCTTTGGACAGACCTTTGACCAACTCAGTCTTCCCAAGACCCGGCAACC
>JAOZVT010000589.1 GCA_025869455.1 Prosthecobacter sp. | reverse complement strand
TTGGGGTATTGCAGGAACATATTTTGGTATTGTCGACGCTTTTTTAAATGGTATATGACTTTCTTTTGGCGAAGATGATGCACGTCTTTTCGACGGTCGCGCTTTAATAGCCCTCGCTTCAGATCGGAAAAATGACTGACTGGCAGAAGAAGATGCTGCCATGCAGGATGATGCAGAAAGCGGCTCTGGTATTGTGGCAGAAGAAGACGCAGATACAGGAGACAAGGCATGCATTTCTTTCCACTCATCAGCTTGTTGTTTGCTGAACCTCAGTTTTGCAAGAATGCCGTCTGCAACTGTGATATTTCCATGACGAAACTGCACAAGGGCTTCAGCCAGCCATTCATCAGGCGTACTGCTGGCTTCAAAATCGGGCGGTATTATGCAGTTTTGGTCACGGGATGTATGAGCTTTCAGCCGCTCGAGCATATAGGCGAGAGCATGTGAATGAGGCTGATAAATAATCATACCGTTCGAAGCCCGGCTGCAGCCGACTATCAGTTGGTTAAACAAGGGGCCAAAAGAATGATAGACCGCATCACTGTCTTTGGGACGATGTTCATAACCACTGCTACTGCATGATGGTTGCGCTAACAGCTCTTGCAAACGTTTACTTGCCTCCCCAAGCTCGGGGCCAAATAACTTCCATAGCAGCACAAAACGCTTTTGGCCGCCCTTGAAGGTGGTCGGGGTATAAACCAGTTCTGTATTAAAACGCTTTTTGGCTTCCTCAACATAGTCATCAAGGGTAATAATGACAAAATGAACTGTTTTAGCTGCTGTTCTGATGTCGTCTTCAAGTGACGGTGGCAGTGTTTCCAGCCAGTGCAGCGAGCCCAGTACCGAGTGTATGCCCGGTGCAAACGGCAGTGCGGATACTTCATGAATATCCTGTTTACCGCCGAGAAGAAGGCGACGCATTAAGATAAGCTCATTTAAAAATCCCAGCGCCTGTTCAAACACGCGATAAGAGCGAGGCAAAAGCACTTGATGCATGCCTGATTTGACATCAACACCACGACTG
>JAOZVT010000588.1 GCA_025869455.1 Prosthecobacter sp. | reverse complement strand
CATCTGGCATTTTACCGGCCCCATACAAAGCAACAAGGCAGCAGACATCGCCACGCATTTTGACTGGGTTCACAGTGTGGACAGGCTTAAAATTGCCGCCCTGCTGTCCACCCATCGCCCAAAGGATGTGCCGCCCCTGAATGTTTGCATTCAGGTCAATCTGGACCATGAGGCGAGTAAATCAGGCGTATCGGCTCAGGACCTGCCTGAACTGGCACTCAAGGTCAGCAGCCTGCCAGGCCTCAGCTTGCGCGGGTTGATGGCCATTCCTGCACCCAGTGCGGATGAAGAAGCGCAGTATCGCGGCTTTTTGCGTCTCGCTCATCTGCAGCAACAACTGAACCAGGACCATCATCTGGCCCTGGATACGCTATCGATGGGCATGAGCGATGATCTGATACCGGCCATCCGTGCCGGAAGTACGATGGTTCGTATTGGACGAGCCCTTTTTGGTGAACGACAATGACAACTGTTTGTTTTATTGGTTATGGCAATATGGCGAAAAGCATCGCCCAGGGATTACGCAATCATGCCACCTGGCGCCTGATTGCCACCTCTCCTTCCCTGTCTTGTGAACTGGATGCAGATGGCGTGCAGACGCATCACGACAACCTGGCTCATATTCACGAGGCCGACATCCTCATTCTTGCCGTCAAACCTGCAAAAATCGTGTCGGTCTTGCGCCAGATCACCCCTGCTATTCCCAGGCATTGCATTCTTGTTTCAATAGCAGCGGGAACCAGTCTTGCCACCCTGGGCCGTGAATGCCGACCAGAGCAGGCCATCGTGCGTTGCATGCCCAATACGCCCATTGCTGTTGGCAAGGGTGCAACCCCGTTGATAGCCAATTCTTATGCCAGTGAAGTGCAAAAAAAACTTGTTGAACAACTGTTTCAATGCTCGGGCATCACCACCTGGGTTGAACAGGAACAGGACATGAATACCTACACAGCCTTGTCCGGCAGTGGGCCTGCCTATGTTTTTTTAATGATGGAAGCCATGGCCGCAGCCGCACAAAAGCTGG
>JAOZVT010000587.1 GCA_025869455.1 Prosthecobacter sp. | reverse complement strand
CTTTATTCTTTATACGTCAGGCAGTACCGGCAAACCCAAAGGTCTGATTCACAGCAGCGGCGGTTATCTCGTACAAACAGCCTATAGTCACCAGAGCGTTTTTCAATGCGGCGATGACGAGGTTTTTTGGTGTACCGCCGATACCGGCTGGATTACCGGCCACAGTTATGTGGTGTATGGCCCTTTGTGTAATGGTACCAGCACCCTGATGTTTGCCGGTATTCCCACCTGGCCCAATCCTGATCGTTGCTGGAAGATCATTGACACACACAAGGTCAGTGTATTTTATACCGCCCCCACAGCTATCCGCGCATTGAAAAGAGCCGGTGATCAGTGGCTCAAAAGCAGCTCACGTCAATCGCTGCGCCTGCTCGGCAGTGTGGGTGAACCGATTAATCCGGACGCCTGGACCTGGTATCGTGAAGCAGTGGGCTGCGAACGTTGCCCTGTCGTGGATACCTGGTGGCAGACAGAAACCGGCGCGATTATGATCAGCCCGCAAAATGGCATGCACCATCAAAAACCCGGTTCTGCGGGGCAACCCATGCCAGGTATTTATCCGGTGCTTCTCGATGATCGCGGCATGGAAATAGAAGGCGCTGGCGAAGGTGCACTCGCCATGAAATACCCCTGGCCCTCGATTGCCAGAACGATAGCCGATGATCATGCGCGCTATCAGCAAACGTATATGCAACAGGGATATTATATCACTGGCGATGGTGCCAAACGGGATGCCGACGGCGATTACTGGATCAGTGGACGTATTGATGACGTCTTAAACGTATCAGGGCATCGTCTGGGAACAGCCGAAATAGAAAGTGCGCTGGTCTCGCATCCAGATGTTGCGGAGGCCGCTGTGGTTGGCATACCGCATGCCCTCAAGGGACAGGGCATTCACGCTTTTGTCAGCCTGAGGCCCGGTACCGAAGCCAGCGAGGCTTTGCAACTGGCCCTGATGGATACGGTCAAACGCGCCATCGGTGCCATTGCCAAACCGGATGTCATTCAATGTGTCGCAGATTTAC
>JAOZVT010000586.1 GCA_025869455.1 Prosthecobacter sp. | reverse complement strand
GTCAATGTGGACGCCCCCAGTGGAGCCAATGGTGCCTTTGGCAACGCCACCAGCAGCATCAGCATGGGCACAACCTACGATGGCGGCCACCTGACATCCACGATGCTAACCACGAATGCCGTCACAATCGGGCGTAGCATCACGTTGGCCTCCACTCACGTAAACCGGGCTGGTGATCCGCATATTTACACCATCGGTGGGGAAACTGCCCAGGTGTCCAACTACATCGGCACCATCTTCAACTCCAACAATTCCGGTACCAAGGCCGCTAGCAAACTCACCGTCACCGCTGCCAGCGGCGGTCGCGTCAACATCGCAAACATTGTGCGAGGCACCGGCGCGGTGGGAGATGCGGATGATGTGGTGAAAACAGGGGCTGGCATTGTGGCGATCACAGGAGTGAACAATGACTGGCAAGGCAACACCCTGGTCCAGAGCGGAGCCTTTCTCGTCAATGGGTCTGTGCTGACCAGCCCCAGCGGCAAGAATGTACAAGTCAGCGCCGGAGCAACGCTTGGCGGCATGGGCACTCTGAGCCGCGATGTGGAACTGGCCTCCACCGCCGTCCTTTCTCCTGGCGATATGGACGCTTCAGGCAATAGCCTGGGTGGCACACTGACCCTGGGCGACGGCATCGGCCTGAGTCTGAGTGCGGGCACCTTGCTGAATTTTGATTTGGCCGCCGCAGGCAGTCTGTTGGATGATGAAATCAGCATCATCGGTGATCTGGTCCTGGCAGGATTGCTCAACGTCAATGATCTCGGCGGCTTCGGCACAGGCGAATACAAGCTCTTTAGCTGGACAGGCAGTCTCACCTATACCCCCGGTGACCTGACCTTTGGTGACATGCCTTCCGGTTACGATTACGCGATTGATACGACCACTTACGCGAACTCAGCCTACCTCGTGGTGACCCCTGAACCCAGCCGCATGATCTTGCTACTGGCAGGCCTGGGGCTCATAGGGTTGAGCCGCCGTCGCAAAGTTTAAAGAATCTCGCCCAGTGGCGGAGACACTGAAAGGATAGACGGTGCCGTCAGCTTCGTTCAAGGAGGTTCCACCACCATGAAATCTGCTCTGCCTCTCTTCTTCGCCGCTCTGTGTGTGAGCCTGCCCGCCAGCGTCATGGCGGAGCTTTCGTTGCCGCATTTTTTCAGTGATCACATGATCCTCCAGCGGGAACGCAAGGCGGCGATCTGGGGCGAAACGGACCCGAAGAGTGAAGTATCCGTAGCTTTCAAAGGCAAGACAGCGACCACCCAAGCCGATGCCTCAGGTCACTGGCGTGCGGAGATCGAAACCGGGGCTGCGGATGCCACAGGGTCAGAGTTGACGGTCACCTCGGGAGACAAAAGTGTGACGATCAAGGATGTGCTGGTGGGGGAAGTGTGGCTGGCCTCAGGACAGTCTAACATGTTTTTCACCATGAACCGGGCACCAGCTTATGAAGAGCTGATGTCGAAAGCTAACTACCCTGCCCTGCGCATGTTCAATGCGCCCCTGGTAACAGCAGAGAAACCGCAGAGTGACATTGAGGGAGAGTGGTCTCTTTGCAGTCCCGAGACTGTACCGGGCTATTCAGCAGTGGCGTTTTTCTATGCCCTGAAACTGCATCAGGAGTTAGGCATTCCGGTGGGTGTCCTGAAAACGTGCTGGGGTGGTAAACCCGTAGAAACCTTCACCAGCCGAGAAGCTCTGAACACCCTGCCAGGCACCAAGGTAATGGTGGATAAGCTGATGGAAGAAGCGGCGACTTATGATCCCGCCAAAGCCAAGGCTCAGTATGAAACGCGCCTAGAGCAATGGAAGACCACCCTGGCGGCGGCCAAGGGCAAGTCTGCCGATGAACGCAAACGCCTGCCCAAGAAACCTGCGGAGCCGAAACCACCTTTGGAGACGGAAGGCAAACCTGGAGTTCTTTTCAATGCGATGATCAATCCCTTCGTTGGTTATACCATGCGTGGGGCCATCTGGTATCAAGGCGAAGGCAATGCCAAAGCTGGCGCAGTGCCCTATGACCAAACCTTACCTCTCATGATCCGCGATTGGCGTCAACGCTGGGGAGATGAGCTTTCCTTCTACTTCGTGCAACTGGCCAACTACCGCACCCCATCCACGGAACCGGGCACACCGGATGCTTGGGCACTGCTGCAAGATCGTATGCGTCACATTTTAGAAACCACGCCCAAAACTGGCATGGCGGTGATCAATGATGTGGGTGAAGTCAGTGACATCCATCCGAAAGATAAGATGACACCTGGCTATCGGCTCGCACGCTGGGCTTTGGCCAAGGACTATGGACGCGACTTGATCTTTAGCAGCCCGCTTTATAAATCGAGTAAGGTGGAGAGTGGAGCCATGCGGATCACCTTTGATCACGTTGGCAAGGGTTTGAAGGTGCGGGATAGCGGTAAACTGAAGCGCTTTGAAATCGCCGGGGCTAACAAAGTTTGGCACTGGGCTGAAGCTAAGATTAGCGGGACTGACAGCGTGCTCGTCAGCAGTACTGAGGTGAAGGAACCTGTGGCCGTTCGCTACGCCTGGGCATCGAACCCTGAAGGAGCCAACCTCGTGAATAGCGACGATCTGCCCGCCTCTGTCTTCCGCACCGATGACTGGGATGATGTGGAGCCGAAAGAGACGCCTCAAACGGCCAGTGCCATGGAACTTCGCCGCGCCAAAGCGGTGGAGATCAAGGCCCTCCATGTCGAACTCAGCAAGCTGGACAAAAGCAGTGCTGAGTTCAAAGACCTGCGCAAAAAGATTCAGGCGTTACTAGTTGAGTTCAAAGCGATTGCCGCAGAAGCCAAAAAATAACTGAAGTGCTTCCCTTCCCGGCTTGCGCCTCAGAGGGGCTTTTTAGCAAGCTCCGCAACCGCTTTGCGCTGGGATTCGATCGGCAAAGATTGAAGACTGAGTTCTAGCGCGATTTCGCGATAGGCCGCAGCGGCTTGGCTCAGTTCTTCATGCTCCAAGTGCATGATGGCACGCAGGGATTTTTGCATACGAAGGGAAACTTCAATCATACCAGCACCATCCCGCGCGATCGGGGTGAAGGCATCTAGCAATAGATCTTCCGCCGTGATAGCGGGTACAAAAATGCGGTCAAACTTCATCCGCTCAGGGTCTCTGCTTTGAATATCCGCCTCAGCCCACAGATGCAGAAGCTCCACCTGAACAGAGAGCACGGCAATGCCTGTGCCAGGGTCATTGACCGCAGGAGATAAAGCCCGATCGGCAATCTCAGCCAGCAAGATCATGGCAAACCGAGGGTCTGTATCATGTGTGCGCTCATGCCCCACGCTGAAGCATTTGAGCAATTGGCTGAGCTTTTCTTCCTCGACCTTTTTTGAGAAGTCCATCAGCCCGATTGGCGCATTTTTGGTGACCCATGCACCTGGACGAATGTCCAACCAGATCGTGCCCTCCAGCTCTTCGGCCAGTCGTTGCAGGCTCGCCATATCCACATGCTGGACGTAACCAAAACGGTCAAAGCGTAGCACCGTTCCCTTCGTGGGCCGTGCCGCTTCTTTGTGGGAACGACCTTCGAGCAGTCCTGCATTTTCAGGATTGGACATGGACCCGCGAGCAGCGGTGGCCACTCGATCAATGGTGTCACCCAGCTTCCCTAGGCGCGAGATACGATCCACCCAGCTAAGGAAGGAAATCAAGACCCAACCAATCAAGACGACGAATCCAACAAACAAGAAAAAGCGGCCCGAAGCATGAAAATCCAAGGCACTGAGCGCCGTGATGGCTACAACCGCGTAGATAAACGCGGCTAGAAATGCGGCCAGAGTGGACTGCACGGCACTGTCGCTCATGACAATGCGTGTGGCTCGCGGAGTGCCTGAAGTGGATACCGAACTGAAAGCGGAGGCGACTGCTGAGACCGAAAAAGTGGCGACCGTGAGCATCGTAGAAGCCAGGATGGTGAACAAGTTCACCAAGGTCTCTTTTTCAATGTCCACACGCCAAGCCGCAGGCAGAAAAGAGCTAGAAAAATAGGCAAGAATCACCCACGCAATCGCCGCCATACTAAGCAAAGTCGGGCGAACCCAAAGTCGGGAAGAACCCTTCGTGAATAAGAATTGCAGCTTGGTCATAGAAATATGAGAACGATAGAACCCTAACAGATCCAGAATGCGAAAGCACTCGCTTAACATGCGGGCGAAGTGAGGCCTGTTGGAATCACTGAGGGTTGTACCAGCTTCATAGGCGAACTCAATCCTAACTCTGCGATCAATCACGGAATCCGGGTTCAATATAACTCTTATCTCATTTTTAGTTAGACCTGAAATGGCTTGATCAAGTGATTAGGGGCCTCATAACATGCCGTTTGCTAGTGCTTGATGGTTTTCAAAGGAGCGCTAACCCACTAATTTCTAGACCCATGAAACTGAGCTACGAGAAGTACACCTGCACGCTGCTCGCTGTCTTTATTCTGTGGTGGTCTGTATTGGCCATTCACCCTTCTTATCGGCATGACTGGATGCTGGAAAATGTGCTGCTGGTGCCGGCTTCAGTTTTGCTGCTTTGGGGCTGGCGGCATAAATTATTCTCACGGATATCACACACTCTGATCTTCCTGTTTCTCTGCCTGCATGAAGTCGGTGCCCACTACACTTATGAAAAGGTGCCCTATGATGAATGGTGGCAGGCGCTGACTGGAGGAACTTTCAATGCGATGATGGGCTGGGAGCGCAATCACTTTGATCGTTTGCTCCACTTTCTTTACGGCATGCTGTGCGCCTACCCCTTTCGGGAAATTTTCCTGCGGGTGGCGGGTGTACGCGGGTTTTGGTCGTACTTTTTACCCCTGGATATCATGCTTTCCAGCTCGGCCGTTTTTGAACTGATCGAATGGGCAGCGGCGGTGCTCTTTGGCGGAGATCTTGGTAACGCCTATGTTGGCACCCAAGGTGACGTGTGGGATGCGCAGAAGGACATGGCTTTAGCGGGACTCGGGGCACTGATCGCCATGATCACCACTGCGATCATCAATGGGCGCTGCCAGCGAGACTTTGCCCAAGAATGGTCCAAGAGCCTAAAAGTCGCTCAAACTGATACCCTTTAGTTTGAACCCGAACTCCGCGATTGATCGCGTAATCCGGGTTGAACATTATTGGCTAGGTTTATCCGACATGTTGCCCAGTCCACGAACAGTTACTCACGCAAAACCGTACTACCTCACAAGCAAAAACACCTCGGCAGATGCTGCCGAGGTGTTGGATTGAGAATGGTGAACCCATGAAGGTTCAAAGCTGAATTAAGCTTCAGCGTAGGCCTGCTCTTTGACGGTCATAGCCTGCTTGCCCTTACGACCGCGGAGGTAGTGGAGGCGAGCACGGCGGACTTTGCCGGACTTGGTGACTTCGATTTTGGCCACCTTAGGGCTGTGGACGGGGAACACACGCTCCACGCCTTCGCCATAGGAAATCTTGCGGACGGTAAAGGCTTCGTTCAGACCAGCACCCTTGTGGGAAATGATGATGCCTGCGAAGATCTGAATACGCTCCTTGTCACCTTCGATAACTCGGGTGTGGATTTTTACGCTGTCACCCACATTGAAGGAAGCGACTTCCTTCTTGAGTTGTTCAGAATCAATTTTGTCGATGATGTTGCTCATAATGTGCGGGGCGAAGATGGCCTCGCGAGCTGTTTCCGTGAGAGGCAAACGGGGCGAGGGGCATGGATTGTGGATGCTTTCACTTTTTTCGCAACCTATTTTTCATCCTTGCTTGCTGCTAAATCTTCTTCCGTGCATATCCTGACCGATGTACGCAGACTATCTCCTCGTTGATGTGGGCAATGGCCGCACCAAGCTGGGCTTGGCGACCCGGGACTCAATCCTGGACCGCCGGGAGTTGCTGACACGTGGAGTAACGGCCCCATTCATCCAGGAAACCGTGGCAGGGTGGGAATTTCAAAAGGTGGTGCTTTGCAGCGTGGTACCGGCTGCCGTGGCGGCTTTTCGGGAGGCTTTCCCCGATCTCCTTGAGTTGCGCCATGATACGCCCATGGGCATCGGCATTCGGTATCCAAAGCCCGAGAGTATCGGTGCAGATCGCCTAGCCAACGCCGTGGCCTTGGCCTCTTTGCATGGTGCACCCGGCATTGTCATTGATTTCGGCACGGCCGTGACTTTTGACGTTTTGTCAGCAGATCGCCACTATATTGGGGGTGTTATTGCACCGGGGCTGCGCCTGATGACAGATTATCTCAATGAACGCACGGCCCTGCTGCCACATGTGGAACTGAAAGAGCCTGAGACTGCCATCGGCCAATCCACCATTGGTGCCATCCAAGCAGGGGCGGCGATTGGCTACCGTGGCATGATCAAAGGCATCCTTGAAGCCCTGCGAAAAGAACTGCCCGCCGGGCCTCTCCATCTCGTCGCGACAGGGGGGGATGCAGGCTGGATCACTGCCGGGATGGCAGAAGACATCGTGGTGGACCCGGATTTGACCTTGCATGGTCTGCGTTTGGTGGGCAATCTCCGCACCCTTTCCCATGTCTGATCGTTCCATCACTTCTGTCGGTATTGATTTCGGCGGCACCTCTGTAAAACTCGGTGTCTGCCGAGACGGCGAATTGCTTGCCACGGACACCGCCATCCCCACCGCCAATTTTTCAGGTCCCTCCGCCTTGATCGGTGAGATGGCCGCTCGCGTGGCGAAACTCCGTGAGACTTTTCCAGACATTGCCGCCATCGGCGTGGGTGTTCCAGGGTTGGTGGACTTTGATCATGGTTTTGTCCATGTACTGACGAATGTCCCTGGGTGGAAGCATGTGCCGCTGAAGGCGATTCTCGGTGAAAAAACAGGCCTGCCAGTTGTTGTCGAGAATGATGCGAATGCGATGGCCTATGCGGAGTTCCGCTACGGGGCTGCACGCGGCCTGAATAACGTGGTAGCGCTGACGATGGGCACTGGCATTGGTGGGGGCCTCATTTTGAATGGCCAGCTTTATCGTGGCAGTGGCTGTGCAGCCGGGGAAATCGGGCAAATGAGCATTCACTTTGATGGGCGCGCTGGCCACTACGGAAATCTAGGTGCCTTAGAAAAATATACAGGAAACAAGGAGATCGCTGAGCATGCCATGCAGCGCTATGCCGAAGCCCATGTGACCAAAACTCTGGAGGAATGCACCCCCAAAATGATCGCGGATGCAGCTAAAGCAGGCGACGACATCGCACGCCAGATCTGGGATGAAATCGCCGATTGGCTGGGCACTTCCCTTTCCAGCATTGCCTGGCTTTTGAATCCAGACGCCTTTGTCATCGGCGGTGGTGTTGCCCAAGCTGGCGATCTGATTTTTGATCCCCTCAAGCGCAAGGTACAGTCCATGCTCAGCACCGTCGTCTGGGAGCGCCTGCAGATTCTGCCAGCCCGATTCAGCAATGAATCCGGCATTATTGGCAATGCGGCCCTAGCTGCAGATTCGGTGGCTTAATATTGCTCCCTCTGAACCGATCACGGCACTGGGATAAATGAATGCATCACCGCATCATGCGGCTGTCCATGCAGTAAAATGCGGTTGCGCAAGATGCCTTCCCTGACCGCACCGGCTTTTTGAGCCACTCTCAGGCTGGGGTTATTGCTGACGGCGACGACGATTTCCACCCGCTGAAGTTTCACGTCATGGATGCCGAAATCGCCTAACAATCTTGCAGCTCTGGTCGCATAACCTTTGCCTAACTGACTGCTGCGCACCCAATAGCCCAGATTGGCCATCGGCTGTTCTTCATGCAGGCTATTGATGCCAGCCCCGCCAACGTGATCTCCCGAGGCCGTGCGGATGACAAACTCGAAATTGCGCCGTTCATCCCAGGACTTGGCTGCCGCCGCAATCCATGATGCCGCTTCCTCACGCGTGTAGCCCTGCCGACACCAGGGCAACCACGGATAAACCTCGGCTACGGATTCCAGAGCCCCGTTGTGGAGGTCATCCACATCCTGTAGGGTATAACGCTGTAGGGTAATGACGCCGTCCGAAAGCAACTCACGCATGATTTCTCAGCGTATGCGTAAACGCTGCGCGGAGTCAATCCATCGCTCAGTCCCCACCCATCGCCTTTTCTAACTGGAGGCGCTGGGCTTCAAACTCCTCCTCCGTCATCTTGCGCGGCACGGTCATCGTGGGTTCAAAGATGACGCGGACTTTGGAAAAGGGCAGCGGCAGCAGGAACTGATCCCAGGTCTTGAAACGGATCGCCCGACTGTATTCCACACGGACAGGCATGATGGTACCGCCTGTTAGTTGGCCCAGTTTGATGATGCCAGGCTGCAAATGGTACAGAGGCCCACGTGGGCCATCTGGGGTGATGCCGATATCCCGTCCCTCTTTCACTTTCTCCGCCATCATGATCAGAGCGCTCAGGCCCTTTTGCGGTTTTGAACTGGAACCGCGGGCAGCTTCAAATCCAAAGGTAGCACAGACATCGGCAATGATCTGACCATCTCCACTAGGACTGCTGAGGATAGCCCCAGGAATGTGAGCGAACCATAACTCATGAATGTAGGGGATAACAAACATTCGGTTATGCCAAAAAGCCCAGATACGGCCTGTGCGCGAAGTATCAAAGGCAGAGGAATGGTCCACCACTTCAAAGCGCAAGGTCGCGCCGATAGCGCGCATCAATAATGCGATCAGTTTACCGATGTTTTTGATCCGAATCTTGGCCATGAACACTCATTCATAGCGGCGAGACCTGCGTGTGCAAGGCGGCTCCGCTTTTTGCGCAGGTTCGATTGCAAAAAAGATCACCTACTTTGCAGCATCAGCAGCACGCCATAGATACCAGGCCGCCAACGTACGGTGTGGACTCCAACGCTCAGCCAAGAGTCGGAAGTCTTTCGGCTTCGGCATCTCCTCCAGTTCATTGGCAATTCGCCAGCCATTGCGCACGCCATAATCATCGCTGGGGAAAACATCGGGCCGCCCGAGGGTAAAGATAAGCAGCATTTCCACCGTCCAGCGCCCGACCCCGCGCACCTCCACCAGCCGTTGGATCAACTCTTCATCCGTCATTTTTAAGGCAACGGCGCGTGTCGGGATCTGCTTGCTCAAAGTTTTCGCCGCAATGTCACGGATAGCCAAAATCTTGCTGCTGGAAAAACCACAGGATCTCAAGGCAGATTCTTCAGCCTCCACCACTTGCCCGGGTTTAGGAAAACGCTGACCTGGGAAAAGCGCGATGAAACGTCGCAGGATAGCCTCTGCCGCATTGGCATGAAGTTGCTGGTGAGCCACGGCGCTGACTAGGGCTTCATAAGGCGAACGTTTGGTCACCTTCAGTTCAGCAGGTCCATGCGTTTTGATGAGATGCTTCATCACCGAGCAACTTTTTTTGAGATGGGCTTCAGCTTCGGGCAACATGGGATTCGTTTTCGAAACTTGGTTAGGTCTATTAATTCGAATTCAGGTCTAACTATGAAGTTAGATTGCATTCTGGGCTTGCTATCCAAAATCATTTCTGGTGAAATGCACGGGAAATCCAACCTCCCCCTTCTATGAAAGCTCTACTACACCATGTCGGAGTTCGTTTGGCGGTTATCATGACGATGGTCGCTTGTGTCAGCCCTGTTAAAGGTGCGG
>JAOZVT010000585.1 GCA_025869455.1 Prosthecobacter sp. | reverse complement strand
TTAGGAAATCCACATCCGCGATCTCCAGCGCCTTCGCCATGGTGTGGTAGTAATAATAGAGACCTTCAGGGCCGACACCGGGATTTTCATCCAGCGTGTAGTTTTCACTCAACCATTGCAGCACCGCCTTCACGCGTGGATCACTTTTATCCAATCCAGCGTAGATGAAACTGAGCATCCCCGCATAGCTGATGCTGCCATAACTGCGCAAAGCCGTACGACCTTCGGGTGTCGTATCAGTCTTGCCACGCGTTTCGCCAGGGCTGTAAACAAAGCCGCCCGCATCCGCCTTATCCGTGCTCACCCATGAAGCCTTGTTGCTCTCAGGACGATTTTGGCAATTCTGAATGAACTGGATCGCAGCGCCAAAGTTCAGCTGCGGTTCGTTTTTACCCGCATCCCCTTTATCAGCTAGCAATCCCTGAGAATAATAGAGCGCTTCCAAGGCAAAGGTCGTGTTGGAAAGATCCGCATGAGCCGGATTGTTAGGCTTCGGCGTGCCGTAGCCAATGCCGCCATCAAAGGGATTGTCCTGCTTACCTTTCTCATCAAAGTCATTCTGCTGACCAATGATGAAACGACGTGCGGCCAAAAGCGTCTGCTCATCCAGAGGCTTCGGACTCAGCATCAACGCGGTGAGTGCCAGTGACGTATTGTAGTTAGCACGTGCCTTGACGTAAATACCACCGTCTGGCTGCACATTCTTCAGGATAAAAGCATACCCTTTTTCCACCTCAGGGGAGGCAGCATCCGTCGGCTTACGCCCTGGGGACAAAAGATTGCTCGTAACCGCCAGTGCGGTAAAAGCCACCGGCTCCGCATCGCCCCACTGACCTGTTTCTGCGTTTTGTTTCCCATTCAGAAAAGCCAGTCCCCGTTCGTAGGCCAACTGGATTTCCTGTTTGAGAGATTCGTGACGCGCGGGCTGTGTCGCACTCTGGGCGAGCAGCATCGAAGGCAGGGTCAGTGATAAGGCGGCGATGAGTTTCATGG
>JAOZVT010000584.1 GCA_025869455.1 Prosthecobacter sp. | reverse complement strand
CCATATACTTTCAGCCTGAAACTGAAACGGACTACTCTGTGTGGTTCGGGCTTTCTCTGGGAGAATCCTGTCTCTACTCATCCACCACCCAGCAATGGACGACGGGCGGTTAAAACAGAAGTTTATTACCCGGTAGCCCTGTCTTGTTAGGCCCCACCCTTTCTCCTCCCCCCCCCCCGTCCACCTTCTTAGCGGCCTAGACTCTTCCTTGAAAGCATTTCCCTCCGTGGTGACGTATGTTGTCATCCCGCACGATGTCTAAAATCCTTTCCCGTCGAACTGTCTTGCGTGGCCTCGGGGCCACGGTGGCGCTGCCTTTCCTGGACGCGATGCGACCGCGCAGTGCACGGGCAGCCGCTGCGGCGGGGGTGGGGCCGACGAGATTGGGCTTTTTATTCATGCCCAATGGTGTGCGGGAGGACCGCTGGACGCCGGAGGGCGCAGGCGCGGACTTTAAGTTTTCCCCCATTCTTTCGCCCTTGGAGTCACTCCGGCAGGACATCACGGTGATGACGGGTTTGGGCAACCGGGCTTCTTTGACGGGAGACGGGCACTATGCCAAGACGGCCAACTGGCTGACGGGCACCCCAATCGCCAAGACGACTGGGAAGGATCTGCACTGTGGGGTTTCGGTGGATCAGGTGCTGGCCAAGGAGCGCGGCCACCTGACACGCTTCCCTTCCCTAGAACTGGGCACGGACCCGATCATGAGCGGGGTGGACCGGAATGTGAATTACACGATGCTGTATGGCAGCCACATTGCGTGGCGGACACCGACGAGCCCGATCCCGGCGGAGATCAACCCCCGGTTTGTTTTTGATCGCCTGTTCCGGGAGGATGCGACGCAGCGGAAGGCCAGCGCGGAGGAAAATAAGAGCGTGCTGGATCTGGTGCTGGCGGAGGCCAAGACGCTGCGGGCCAGTGTGGGCAAAGAGGACCAACAACGGCTGGATGAGTACCTGGAGAGCCTGAGGCACATCGAGCGGCGGATCGAGGCGGACATCGCACGCGTGGCCACGGGGGAAAATCTGGACCCGGCGGCGAAGGAGGCCATGGGGCGGCTGGACCAGCGGATCACCGACGTGATGGGCCAGGGCGCGGCGCATCCCGGATCTCAACTGCGGCTGGACCACTCTGAACATTGCCGGCTGATGCTGGACCTGATGGCCCTGTCTTTTCAAACGGACACGACGCGCGCCAGTACCTTCATGTTTGGCTGGGCGGTGAGCGGGAAGAATTTTTCTTTTTTACCTGGGGTAAATGGCGGCCACCACGAGATCTCCCACCACGATAACAAGGCGGAAAAGCTGGATGCGTATGAGAAGATCAACCGCTGGCATGTGGAGCAGTACGCCTACCTCATTGGGAAGCTGAAAAGCATCCGCGAGGGGGATGGCAACCTCCTGGACAACAGCCTGATCCTTTTTGGCTCCAGCATCCGAGATGGAAACAAGCATGACCCACGCAATCTACCGTTGGTGCTGGCTGGGCATGGCGGCGGGGTCAAAGGCGGGCAGCACCTCGTCGCGGAAAAGGACACCCCTTTGTGCAATCTCTACGCCAGTCTGCTGAACCGGGCCGGTGTGGAAACCAACGCGTTCGGGGATAGCACCGGCTGGCTGGGCGTGTAGCCGGGGTTGGCTGCGCCAAAGTACCCATGTAGCCGCCTGCGCCAAGTAGGCCAGTTGGGCCTCCAACTGGCATGGGTGGAGGTCGAATGCTCCAGAACGTGTGGATAGATGATCTGGGGTTTCGAGGCGTAAGAACGTTGCGGGCAAAAGTGCCCGCATCACTTTGGTGCCTGCGCTAAGTAGGCCAGTTGGGCCTCCAACTGGCAGGGGTGGAGGTCGCAGCCCCAGAACTTGCGGATAGATGATCTGAGGTTTCGATCCATGAGAACGGTTTCCCGCGAGGACGCAGGAAACAACCCGCGAGACGCGGGCGCTCCACGGGAACTCTCCTTGGGCCGCTAGGTTTCTGCGAGTAGTGCCATGTGAGTCAGACATTTCATTTGCCCCTTTCCCTCTAGGCTGGAAAGTCAGCGACTCATGATTGGCGACTTTATCGATCTCATTCTGCATGTGGACAAGCATCTGCTGACCTTTGCGCAGCAGTACGGCACGCTGATTTATGTGCTGCTGTTCGCCATTGTCTTTTGCGAGACGGGTCTGGTGGTGACTCCGTTTTTGCCGGGAGATTCCCTGCTGTTTGCCGTGGGTGCGCTCTCGGTGCAGGGTTTTGTTCGGCTGGAGGTCATCATCCCACTGCTGATCGCGGCGGCTATTTTGGGGGACAATTTGAATTATTGGATAGGCCGCAAGGCCGGGGGCTGGATGGTGACGCAGCGCTGGTTCAAGCGAGATTACCTGTCTAAAACGGAGGCTTTCTTTGTGAAACACGGTGGAAAGGCCATCATCCTGGCGCGTTTTGTCCCCATCGTGCGGACGTTTGCACCATTCACGGCGGGGTTTGGCCGCATGCAGTATCGCCGTTTTCTATCCTACAGCCTAGGCGGTGGCTTCATTTGGGTGCTGTCTTTTACTCTGGCAGGTTACTTTTTGGGCAGCATTCCCTTCATCAAGAATAACCTGAAGCTCGTCTTCGTGCTGATCATCGTCGTCTCCGTTTTGCCGATCGTCATCGAGGTGATCAAGCACAAGCTGGCCGCGAAAAAGGGGGAGTGAGCCGGGCTACGGAAGCCTCTTCACGCGCTTTTTTCAGCTTACTTTCTTTTGAGAATCCAGGGGAGAATCCCCTAGCGGGAGCAGCTTTAATCCCGCTCCACCCTCACCGCTTCCACCTCGATCACCTTCATTTCATGAGGTGGATTTTCACGATGGACTTGATCATTGATCGGAGATGAGCGATGGGTAGCGCCAGTGAGCTTGCGGCGAACAGCCAAATAAAGGGCTGCGCAGGCAGACACTGACAGGCCAACCACAACAATGGCGAGGCCGACAAAGACAAACAATGCAATGAGACCGATGGCGACGATCGCCATAAAGATCAGCGGCAGCACGGCCGGAAGCCCGCGTCTGCCCTGGAACTGGAAATGGATGCCTCTCGGGTTCATGCAAAGATACAAACGTAAGATACCTCAAATAACAAACGCAGAGTTTTCCGCCCTGGACGCAGGTTACCGACAATCCAAGGTGACGCCCAGCCGAGATTCTGTGTAATCTCCTCCTATGGAATCAAAAATTCTGAAATTGCTCGGATTGGCCGACTACACGCCATCGAATGTCCCCGAGCTGATCCGCCATTTCCGGCTGAAGCCTTCCCAACAACAAGAATTGCAAGCCGTGCTGGCAGATCTGGTGAAAAAAGGCCTGATCGTACGCACCAAAGGCAACCGCTACATTGAATCTCGCGAGGCCGACCTCGTCCCAGGCGTGATCCAGATCACTCGCGGTGGACGTGGGTTTGTGCAGCCAGATGAAGCTGGCCTTGCTGAAATCAGCATCGCTGAAAGCGCTACCTCCACCGCCCTCAATGGGGACCGCGTGCTGGTCCGGCGCGATGTCCGGGCCACAGGCCTACGCCATGGCACGCCAGAGAATCAGTCCGGTGCCGTGGTGCGCATCCTGGAACGCAGACGCATGACCTTTGTCGGCACCCTGCGCAGCAGCAAACAAATCCTCTATGTGGTGCCAGATGATCCACGCATCCCTCAAAACATCTTTGTGCCACCGCCACGCGATGTCGGGCGTCAGGCCAATATGGGGGACAAAGTCGTGGTGGAACTCACCAACTGGGAAAACCGCCAAACACCGCCTGAGGGTGAAGTGATCGAAGTCCTGGGAGCCCCAGACGCGGAAGGTGTGGACATGCTCTCGGTGCTGCGGAACTACGCCCTGCCCCTGCATTTCCCGAAGGAAGTCCTGGCAGAAGCCAACACCATTGCCAAGTCGCGCCCAGACAATCAGCCGAGTGCTGAAGAATGCGCCGGGCGTGTGGACTGCCGCAGTCATAACGTGATCACCATTGACCCAGATGATGCGCGTGACTTTGATGATGCTATCTGCATTGAGCCAGCCCCGGGAGATAAATGGAAGGTGTGGGTTCACATCGCCGATGTTTCCCATTACGTGCGTCCTGGCAGCCCCTTGGATAAGGAAGCCCGGAAACGCGGGAACTCCACTTACCTGGTGGATCGCGTCATTCCCATGCTGCCAGAGGCTTTGAGCAATGAGCTTTGCTCACTGAAGCCGGACGTGGACCGTTTAACCAAATGTACGGAATTTTTGCTGAGCAAAACGGGAGCCGTCATCTCGTGTAAATTTTACTCGGCCGTGATCCGCTCCAAGCGCCGCTTCACCTACAAGGAAGCGTTTGCCGTGATCCAGCGCAAACCCGTGGGAGAGATCGAATCCATGCTGCATGACGCGCATGAGATGGCGCAGCTCATTCGCAAGGCCCGCTTTGACAATGGTTCGTTAGACCTGGACTTTCCAGAGAACAAAATCCGCCTGGATGACCAGGGCCGCGTGCTGCGGATCGAGCGCATTGAGAACGACGTTTCACATCAGCTCATCGAGGAATACATGCTGCTGGCCAATGAAGCCGTCGCTGGAGATTTGATGAAGCGGAATCGCCCCGCTGTCTATCGTATCCACGAATCGCCGAAGGATAAAAAGCTTCAGGATTACCGTGAGGATGTCCTCAGTCACCGCATTCCTTGCGGAGACCTCACGCACCGCCCAGAAGTGCAGAAGCTGCTGGCAAAACTCGGCACACTTGCCATCGGGCAGGCCTTGAAGATCGGCTTCCTGCGTTCCCTCATGCGGGCTCGTTATGCCGTGGAGCCACTGGGCCATTACGGTCTGGCCAAAACGAAGTACGCGCACTTCACCTCACCGATTCGGCGTTACGCAGATTTGGTGATTCATCGGGTGCTTTTTGACAAAGCGGAAGCTCCCATAGCAGGGCTCAAACAGATCGCTGAACACATCACCGAGACCGAGAAAAACTCGGCCGATGCAGAGCGTGATAGCAAAGAGGTCAAGCTTTACGCCTACCTCGAAGCCCAGCTCGAATCTGGCAACCCGACTCCCTATGCGGCCCTCGTCACCGACACGCGGAACTTCGGTTTCTTTGTGGATGTACCGGATCTGGGCCTCAGTGGAGTGGTGCCATTGTCCTCCATCCAAGATGACTTCTACATTTTGGAACCGACTCGGAATCACCTCGTGGGCCGTCACACGCACAAGGTCATCAAGCTTGGGGATCGCGTGACCGTGCAGATCTACAAATTGGACCGCTTTAAAAAGCAGGTGGACTTCAAACTGGCCCCGGCCAAAGCGCGGTCTTCCCGCTTTGCTGAGTCACAAGAAGAGGCCCCACGTCGTAGCAAGGGACCGCGCATTGAAGCGCCCTCCTCCCGGAAAGAAGCTGCCTGGCGCGGCAAAGCCCAGCATGCCAGCGTGGCGGAATCTCATCAGGAAGAGCCGCGTCGTGACAAGCGTCCGGGCAAACGGGCCGCCAAGAAGTCTGCCCCACGCTCTGGAGAATCATTCAGCCAAGACAAAGCGCCCGCTAAGAAAAAAGGGAAGCAACCTTCGGAAGAGATTCCATCTCACAAGACCACCCCCAAACCTACCCGGAAGCCTGAAGCCAAAGCAGCTCCAGAGACCGGAGAGAAGCCTAAACGGTGGTTCCAAATGATGACCAAATCCCGCAAAGCCAAAGCCCCCAGCGAAGCTAAAAAGAAGGGCTCCTAAGCTCGGGTCTCGTGAAAGGTTTTTGACAATCCATCGGGTTGCTAAAAACCTTGCGCTCACAGCAGCAGGACGAACGGCTACTGTCATTACAAGCTTCTTGTTAGGCATGGTGTGACCACCACTTGCCTAACTGAGGAGACGAAAATATCAGCTAGAAAAACACCCGCGTTTCACGCCTCTTTGGATCTGCCTCAGTCCCAAAGGGGCGTGACAACAAAGCCCAGGCTGAGCCTCAAACTCAGACGTTGAAACGCCACTCGACGACGTCTCCGTCGCGCATGACGTATTCTTTGCCTTCGATGCGGAGCTTGCCTGCTTCGCGGGCCTTGGCTTCAGAACCTAGGGTCACGAGGTCGTCAAAATGAACGATCTGAGCCGCGATGAAACCGCGCTCAAAGTCGCCATGAATCACACCCGCAGCTTGGGGGGCTTTCATGCCTTTGGTAATGGTCCAGGCACGGGTTTCTTTTTCACCGGTGGTGAGGTAAGTTTGCAGACCCAGGAGAGAATAAACGCTCTTGATGAGGAGGTTCACGCCGCTGTCTTCCACGCCCAGATCGGCCAGGTAAGCTTTAGCGTCTTCTTCCGGCAATTCACCGAGTTCGCTTTCAATGGCGGCACTGACCACGCAGGCGCTGGCAGCATGGGCATGCTTCACGTACTCGCGCACTTTGGACACCTGCGGGTGCTTGTCAGGGGCTTTGGAGGCAGAGGCCAGTTCATCTTCGGCCACATTGCAGGCATAGATGCAAGGCTTGCCGCTGAGCAGGAAGAAGGACTTGAGGAGCTTCTTCTCTTCGTCATTCAGCTCCAGCGTCACGGCTGGCTTCATGGCATCCAGGTGAGTCATCAGCTTTTCACAAAGAGCATTTTCAGCCTGAGCTTCCTTGATACCGCGCTTCGCATCCTTTTCAGTGCGGTTTTTGCGCTTGGTGACACTGTCCATGTCCGCCAGGATAAGCTCCGTATTGATCACTTCGATGTCGCGAATCGGGTCCACGCTACCATCCACATGCGTGATGTCCCCACCCTCAAAGCAGCGGACCACGTGGACGATGGCATCCACCTCACGGATGTGACTGAGGAATTTATTGCCCAAGCCTTCCCCCTGGCTGGCCCCTTTGACCAGACCGGCAATGTCCACGAACTCGATGGCTGCAGGGACGAGTTTATGTGAACCGCTGATCTTGGAAAGCACCGCTAGGCGTTCATCCGGTACCACCACGACTCCCTGGTTGGGCTCGATGGTGCAAAAGGGGTAGTTAGCTGCCTCCGCCTTGCGAGTACGGGTGACAGCATTGAAGAGAGTAGATTTGCCTACGTTTGGCAGGCCGACGATTCCAGCTTGGAGCATAAGGGCCGTGAGAATAGCGGTCTCAGGCTCAGGTGCGAACGAAAAGTGTGCGTCCGGCCCATCATTCAAATCCCTTACGAGTGGCTAAAGGAGACAATCCTCCCTTGAAATCTCTCTCAATTATGACAAAAAATTCACATGACTTCTGAGATTTCCTCCTCCGCCAAACTCACGCCAGCTAGCTGGGAGCGGACTTTGGGGCAGGTCATTGAACGGATCATCCAGGGCAAAGGGCGCGTTCTTCTTTGTGTGACAGGAAAGCCGGGCGCGGGCAAGTCCACCCTGGGCAAACAGATCCGTAAAAAAGGCCTAGTGGGAATCCCCCCCAGGAAGATCGGTGTCATTGATGACGGTGTGTTGTCGATACCTTTTTTTGGACTCTTCAAGAGGCGTATCAAAAGCAAGGCTGGCATCCAGGACAATCTAAGCCCCTTTGACCAGTATCTAAAAAACAAGAAACTGGTGGTGTATGTGAACACCAAACCCCAGCTGCGGGTGGAACGTTGTGACGTGGTGCTGCATCTCCGCTGCCCGGATGAAGAGAGAAAGCAACGCTTGATCAAACGGGAGTTGGACGGGGAAGCGAGATTCAACTGCACGCTCAATTCACCTGATGATGTGGTCATTCCTGCCGATCATGTCTTTGACTTATGCCTCGTCGCGTCCCATGATCGCGCTCCGCAAGCGGGTGCCCAGACCGCCTTGGCCGTGGCTTCGATTTTTATTGAAGCAGGATTCCACATGGTGAATTGGGCTTCGCGCGTGGCGGACTGCTAACACATGTCCTTCACCTCCTGGCAATACGCCCTTTTTCTACCTCTCGTCGTTCTGCTCTACTGGCCTCTGCCCAGGCTCGGGCGCATGGGGCTGCTCTTGCTGGCCAGCTACTTTTTTTATGGGATGTGGGATCTGCGCTTTTTAGCGCTGCTCATGGCCTCGACCGGGATTGATTACTTCTGCGCCAGATCCCTGGTGGGCGCACGTGAGGGGCGGCTGAAGATCATTGCCACCACGCTCACGCCACTTGCTTGGCTGGCGGGCTGTGCCTGGTTTGGCCAGGGACATGTCAGCATCAGTCAAACGAGTTTGGTCGTGGCGGCTGTCTTTCCTCTCCTCTTTGTGCCCGTGCATGAATGGATCTGGACCTGGACTCATGAGCAGAGAAGACGCGGCTTCATGTGGCTGAGCGTCTTGACGAATTTGGCCGTGCTGGGGTTCTTCAAGTATTTTGGCTTCTTTGCTGACAGCCTCGTTTCGCTCCTCGGGGTGGCGGGGATTAATCCTGGCTGGACCCTGCCCAACATCATCCTCCCGGTGGCCGTATCCTTCTACACTTTCCAGTCCGTGGCGTATGCGGTGGATGTGTATAAAGGCAAAGTTCAGCCCGCCCCAGACCTGTTGACCTTTGCGGCTTACCTGTCCTTTTTCCCGCAGCTAGTCGCAGGGCCGATTGAGCGTCCGGCCAAGTTCATGCCGCAATTCACCACGGCGGCCGTTTGGGAGTGGAGTCACCTCCATGCAGGACTGCGCTTGCTGCTGATCGGGGCCTTTAAAAAGATCTTCGTGGCAGACAACTGCGCCTTGATTGCCAACTTTGTTTTCAATCCCGGTGCCACTCCGAATGCCCCCTGGGCCTTGCTAGGCATCGTGGCTTTTGCCTTCCAGATTTATGGTGACTTCTCAGGTTACACCGATCTCGCACGCGGCTCCGCGCGGCTGCTAGGCATTCATCTGAGCATGAATTTCCGCTTTCCGTATCTGGCCACGGGGCCTTCGGATTTCTGGCAAAGATGGCACATCACGCTTTCCAGTTGGTTCCGTGATTACGTGTACATTCCGTTAGGCGGCAATCGCGTGGGCGCTCTGCGGACGGTGGTCAATCTGTGGATCACCATGGTACTGGCGGGTCTCTGGCATGGAGCCAGTTGGACCTTCGTCCTCTGGGGTGCCTATCACGCAGCGTTGCTGACGCTTTATCGTTTGATCCCGGGTTTGGGTAAGCTGGAACAAGCCACCACGGCTGGCAAACGTGCCATCGCTACCGCTCTCATGTTTGGTTTAACCTTATTCGGGTGGGCCATCTTCCGCGCCCAGACCATGACGCAGCTAGGCGTGTGGTTGCATGCGCTGACTGACTGGACACCTGGGGAGGAATGGCTGAAACCTGCCCTCTGGCTGGTCCTGCACATCGTGCCGCTGCTCATGCTGCAACTCGCCACCCTAAAACCACGGGATGAAGCGGACATGATCCATCTGCCTTGGTGGCTGCGTGGTTGTGTTTTCTTCCTGCTATTCGTCGCCTTCGTCAGTTCCATTTCCACGGAACAAGAGTTCATCTATTTCCAGTTCTGATGCGCGCTATCACCCGCAGTTTTCTTTTGTTCATCGTCATCCTCGTGGGTGCAGAGCTGGTCACGCGCTTCTGCTTCACGCGCACCATGGAGGGGCGCTTCGACTACGGCTACCACCCGACGGCGGGTTTTTCGGAGGAGTCGGATGGGACCGTGCAGCTACAGCGCTCTGGCGGTCGCCGT
>JAOZVT010000583.1 GCA_025869455.1 Prosthecobacter sp. | reverse complement strand
ACCTTATTCCAGGCACAAAAGCTGATAACGCGAGAGACGCGGTAGAGCGCGGGCTACCCCCAAAAATTGACCGCGCTGGAGACAATAACGGAGCGGCAAAGCTTTCGTCAGAGAAAGTAGCTGACATCGTTTATTTTCTAGACAAAGGCGTATCGATCAACTGGCTCGCGAAAAAGTACGGTGTCACATATGATGCCGTCTGGCGCGTAAAGACCGGGAAGTCGTGGACCTCTGTCACAAAGATTGGCAGCGAGCCGCACCCCTAACCCCTTCCACCCTTCGCCATAACGGAGAGAGATGATGAGTGAGATGCCGCAAGACTCCAGAACCGTTGAAGAGCGGCTTGCTGACATTGAGAAGGCGATACGAGCGCTTTCAGGACAGCTTGCAGCCGTAGCCTACATCGTGAAGCCGGGACATGTGCAGCCTATTCAAGAACGGACGATACTGCGAGCAATGGGATATTCCGATGCTGAGATCATGAAGATGACAAATCAGGTGCAAAGCTTCCACCAGTCACAACGCCGTCCATCCCCCTAACGCATGGAGAGAGAGAATGAGTGAGAAGACAGCAACACAGATCGCAATGGAAAGACAGCCATGGCTGGACCTTCGGCGCATGCGAGCGCAGCAGATGACAGCGCGTGTCATGCAGGTTCTCGGAGACACTATCCAGAACGAAGCACGAAGAGAAGCGCATTACAGGCTATTTGATGCCTTCATTGAGGCTGGGATTGACTTCATCACCGATGCCGACAGGGAAGCCGCAGGATTGGAACCGCGCGGCGAGCTTGGTTACACTTCATCCGAGTTACAGGCTATGGAAGCGCATAGGATTAAAAAGCTTCTAGAGCCTCTATTTACTACCCCATTGCCTAAAAAAAAGGAATGACCTATTCTATCTGCTTCTTTGCATACTTCTCCGCTATCCAATCCATAAAGCCGAGAACGCGCCAGCTTAGAAAAGCAGATC
>JAOZVT010000582.1 GCA_025869455.1 Prosthecobacter sp. | reverse complement strand
GAAGTGTCATCACCTTCATATCACCCCAGAAAAGGTCTTTCGTTACAAGAAAACCAACTAAATCGTCATTTTTTGAGAAAGTCATGTCCCTGGCAGACCAGAGACGTGTAAACTAAGTTTTAGGCTTCAGGCTCCTAGCTGTCCCATACATTCTCAGAGACATGGAAAGAAAGGCTCCTGTCGTTTCGTGTCTCCAGGTCGTTTTTTGATCACTCTCTGCCCTCCCATGTCTGATACCGCCGCCGCTGCTGCTTTAGTCTCCAGTTTTAACAACCTCAAAACGGCGCTTAGCAAGCGCATCGTCGGTCAGGAGGCAGTGATAGAGCAAGTCTTCATCGCCATCTTGGCGGGCGGACACAGTCTGCTGGAAGGGGTACCCGGGCTGGCGAAGACCCTTCTGGTGAAATCCCTGGCCGATGCCATGCACCTGGGCTTTCGGCGCATTCAGTTCACCCCAGATCTCATGCCGGCTGACATCACCGGGACAGAAATCATCCAGGAAGATGCAGAGACTGGCAGGCGGAACTTAGTGTTTCAACGCGGGCCTATTTTCTCCCAGATCATTTTGGCGGATGAAATCAACCGTACCCCACCGAAGACCCAAGCGGCGCTGCTGGAGGCCATGCAGGAAAAAAGTGTGACGGTGGGCCAGGAAACCTACATTTTGCCGAAGCCCTTCTTTGTACTGGCGACACAAAACCCGATTGAGCAAGAAGGCACCTACCCTCTGCCTGAAGCGCAAAAAGACCGCTTCCTGTTTTTGATCAAAGTGGACTATCCTACCCGGGACGAAGAGCGCGAGGTCATCGCCCGCACCACCGGAGGAGTTCAGGAAGAGATTCAAGCGGTCATCACGGCTGAAGAACTGCAAGCCGCCCAAGCCCTGGTACGCAAAGTCCCGGTGCCAGATCATGTGACGGACTTTGTCCTGGATCTGGTGCGCGCCACCCGCCCGGCAGAGCCAGATGCCCTGCCTTATGTAAAGGAGATGCTGAGCTGGGGAGCGGGACCACGCGCCAGCCAGATGCTGGTGCTGGCTGGTAAAGTACGCGCTTTACTGCACAACCGCACCCATGTCACCATCGATGACATCGAAGCCCTGGCCCTGCCAGCCCTGCGGCACCGCCTCGTGCCCACTTTCCATGCGGAAGCCGAAGGCATCACGGTGGACATGATCGTGAAGGAACTCATCACGAAAGTGAAGAAGACAGGCGCGAAGGTGCTGTAAGACATTGGGTCATCAAAGCGCGAAGATTTACCTGAGCACTCCCCTTCCCCGTGGCCACGCTTTCATCCATTCTCGAAGCTGAAGACATCACCAGTCTGCAGAGTTTGCAGCTGTTTGCGCGCACCGTGGTGGAAGGATTCACAACGGGGCAACATGCCTCTCCGCACAAGGGATTCAGCGTGGAGTTCCGCCAGCACCGACCTTATGTGCAGGGTGATGATATTCGTCGTCTGGACTGGAAAATCTTTGGTCGGGCGGATCGCTTTTACATTCGTGAGTTTGATGAGGAAACTAACCTGCGCGCCACGATTGTTTTGGATGCGAGTGGCTCCATGAATTACCGGGGACAGAAGGGCGTGCAGAAGTTTGATTATGCCCGCAAACTGGCCGCTGCCATGGCTTACCTCCTCATGTCCCAGCAGGATGCCGTGGGCTTGATCACCTTTGACAGCAAGATTCGCGAGTTCATTCCCAATCGCACCCGCATCACGCATCTACACCATGTGCTGGAAACTTTGGTGAAGACGGAACCCGGCAAAGATACGGCTTTAGCTCCCGTGCTGGAGTCTTTGGCCCAGCGACTTAAGCGCCGGGGACTGGTCATCCTGATCAGTGATTTCTTTGACGATGCGACAGCCATCATGCGAGCCATCGGCGTGCTGCGCAAAAAAGGTCACGAGATCATCGCCATGCAACTGTGGGATCGCGATGAATTGGACTTCCCGTTTGGCCAGTGGTCACGCTTTGAAAACTTAGAGAACAGTGAAGACACGCTTCTCCTGGATCCCGCTGCTGTGCGACTGCGCTACATGGAAGTGCTGAAGAACTTTCAGGAACAACTCAAGGAAGGCTTTCGTAAACACCAGGTGGACTACCTCAGCCTGCCCACGGATGAATCTCACTCTTCAGCACTGAGGAGCTATCTGGCCTTGAGGATGCGCTAATGATGGAACCTGCCCCAATATTTTTTGGATTCATTCCGACTGTAAAAGCAGTGGGAGTTTTAGTGTTCGTTTCTCTGGGCTCTGTTCTCCGTTGTGGGCTGATGCACTCGCTTTTTTCCGAGCTCTATGAGCCGAGAGCTGAAAGCTCACTCCCCCTTGCCCGCGCATGACCTTTCTCAATGCCATTCTCCTTGCAGGCGGCGCGGCTTTCCTGATCCCGCTGCTGATTCATCTGCTCAATAAGCGGCGGGTCCAAACCGTGCGCTGGGGAGCCATGCATTTGCTTCAGGAAGTACTGCGGCAGCGAAAACGAAAGCTAAACATTGAGCAGTGGTTGCTGCTGGCCGTACGCATCGCCATTCCCATCGTGCTGGCCCTATGTCTGGCACGACCTGTTTTAACCGCACTTCGTTCGTTAGGCATTGGTAAAACCTCCCTGGTGATGATGCTGGACGACTCCTTTTCCATGCGCGCTCCAGCTCCCGGTGGATCACCGGCAGAACAGGCTCGACTGGATGTGGGGCATGTCCTGGATGCTCAACCCAATGGCTCAGATGCGCAAATCGTCTTAGCTGGCGGCAATGCCCGGCGGCTTTTGGATCAATCCACCAGCACGCTGGACATCATCCCCAAACAACTGGCGGAAAAGACGAATCAAGCAGGACCCGTAAAGATCAATGAGGCGCTACAAACGGCAGCCGCCTCCCTTTCCAAAGCCCCCAATGGAGCCCGCGAACTGGCGATTCTTTCCGACTTTCAGGCCAGTGATTGGCAAAGTGTTGCTGATGGAGCAGCTTTACCTGCTTTGGACAATCTGTTAAAACAGGATCCCAAACCTCAGGTGACCTTTTACCGCCTAACCAGTGATCTAACTGAGAATCTCAGCATCGCCAGCGCCGAGCTTTCAGCCTTGGTGGTGGCAGAGGGGCAACCCATCGGCCTACGCGTGCGCATTCAAAATCACGGCAAACGCCCCTGGCAGGATGTGGCCGTACATCTGGAAGCGGATGGAGCACGCCTGCGAACTTCACGCGTCTCCCTTCCCCCGGAAGGTGAAGCCGTGATCAGCTTTACCCATGCCTTTGATAAAGTGGGAGATCATTCCCTGGGTGTGCGGCTGGAGGGTGACAGCTTCCCAGATGACAATGCTTTTTACTCCGTGGTGCAGGTGCGGAATCAACTGAACGTGCTGCTGGTGGATGGTGATCCCAGCACGGAACCGCTGGGCGGGGCTGCGGATTTCCTCGAGCTGGCGCTGACCCCCTACCAGTCAGCCAAAGCAGATCTAAAAGACCTGATCCGCACCACCAAGGTGGATGCCCGGCGGCTGCGGGAAGATGACTATCGAGGCAAAGAAATCATCATCCTGGCGGATGTGGATCGACTGCAAGGCAATCGCCTGAGCGAGCTGGAGAAATTCGTGAAGGGCGGTGGCGGACTCATTGTCTTTACTGGGCCGCATTGTGACCTGGATTGGTATAACCGAGAGTTTTACAAAAAAGGAGACGGGCTGCTACCCACAAGCATCAAAGGTCTCTTGCGTGCACAGAGCAGCACAGCGCCTGCACGTGTGCTCCAGCAACGGCTCACGCATCCAGCCACGGTTTACTTCAATGATGCCCGAGGTGGCCGCCTGCAAGATGCAGAATTTCAATCTTGGCTAGAGTTTGATGCGCCCAAGGATGCGAATGTGAAACCCCTGCTGCAACTGGATCGCGGCACGCCTTTATTCATCGAGAAAAGCTATGAACAGGGCCGCGTGATCTTGGCTGCCACCACGGCGGATGCCGAGTGGTCAAACCTCCCGCTTCAGCCTTTCTTTGTGCCACTGATGCAGCGTCTAGTCACCTACTTGGCGACTCAGAATAGTCTCACGGCATGGGATTTAGTCGGCGAGCCGCTGCGCATGGTTTTGCCAAAATCACGACTGGGCGTGGAATACACACTGCGTGATCCCACGGGCCAAACCAGCACGATCAAAGTGAAGGCCGATGGCGAAGAAGCCCTGCTGGAATCGCTACCCATCACCGCGCCGGGGATTTACAAACTCACGCAAGGCAACACGACACAATTGCTGGCTTACAATCTAGACCCCACTGAATCTGACCTGACCCCTCTCCCCGCTGAGAAGGTCAAACAACTGGCTGAGCGCCATAACGCTGCCTTTGTGGAATCCTTTGATGCCTGGCAAAAGCTGGACCGCACACGGCGGCATGGGAGTGAACTTTGGCAGCCGTTTTTGATAGGCCTGCTCGTCTTGCTATTCTTTGAGGTACTGTTGCAGCAGCGGATTGCACGGGGATGAGGTAAGCACCCAATCACACCACGCTTTCAGTTAGGCCACTATACGTAGTGTAACGAACTAGCTGCTAGATGACCTGTCAGGCATTATTTCCTCAGCACTTGGTAACCGTCTTTATTGTCTTTAATGATCCAGCCTGCGGCCTCGAGTTCTTTGCGCAGAACGTCAGCGGTGGCCCAGTCTTTGGACTGTTTGGCCTGCCAGCGTTTTTCAGCTAGTTCAGCGATGTCAGCAGGAACATCGGCGGTTGCTTCTTCGACCAAAGATGGCAATTGCAAGCCGAGCGCGTACAGAAGGAAGTGAAAACCTTCAAGGGTGACTTTGGCTTCATCGGGGGTCAATGAGGCGGGCTTGGTCTTGTTGATGATGCCAAAGATATCTCCCAGGGCTCCTGGGACATTGAGGTCATCGCTGAGCGTTTCCCAAGCCCCCGCGAAAGGCCCAGGCGTGGTGCCTGAAATCACACCAGAAAGGGAGGTAACTTCACGCAAGGCTTTGTCAAACTTAGCCAGCTTTTGCAGAGCCTGACGGGCAGAGTCCAGGGAATGCAGGGTAAAGCTGAGCGGGGTACGATAGTGACCGCTGATGAGCACATAACGCACTTCAACAGGCGTGTAACCACGCTCACCAAGTTGCTCCAACGTGTAAAGATTACCCAGGCTTTTGCTCATTTTACCGCCATCCACCAAGAGGTGTGTGACGTGGAACCAATGATGCGCAAATTTGCCATGAGTAGCGCAGCAGCTCTGGGCGATCTCATTTTCGTGATGCGGGAAAATGAGGTCCACGCCACCGCCGTGCACATCAAAATCTTCGCCTAAGTACTCCAGGGACATGGCGCTGCACTCCAAGTGCCAGCCTGGGCGGCCATCGCCCCAAGGACTTGGCCAATGGTTCGGGCCATCATCGGCTTTCTTCCCTTTCCAAAGGGCGAAATCAGCGAGGGAGTCTTTGGTGTATTCGTCGCTGTCCGTAGCGCTGGCTGTGGAGGAAGCGCCGAGCTTCAGTTCTCGATCTTCCAAGTGTGAAAGACGACCATAGTCCGCAAAGGAGGAGACTTTAAAATAGACACTGCCATCTGGGGTCGCATAGGCATGACCACCCTCAATGAGCTTTTCGATCATGCGGATCTGATGCGGGATGTGGGCGACGGCGCTGGGTTCCACATGCGGCGGCAGCAGGTTCAGCGCGGCGCAATCCGCGTGAAACTTGGTCGTCCAATGCTGGGTGAAGTCCGTGAGGGTTTGCCCTGCTTTTTGGCTATCCCGAATGGTCTTGTCATCCACATCCGTTAGGTTGCGGACATGCAGAGTCGTCAACCCGCCCTGCTCAATGACACGACGAAAGACATCCTGAGCAACGAAGGTACGGAAGTTTCCGATGTGGGCAGGTCCATAGACCGTGGGGCCGCAGCAATAAAACCGAAGGGTTTTGCCATCCAAAGGGGCGATGACGCGACTTGTGCGGGATAGGGTATCAAAGAGATTCAGCGGCATGAAAAGGGAACGCGGGGGATAATACGAAGCGGTGCTGTGTGCAACCACTGGCAATCAAAAATAGAAGGGAACGTGCCCTCCTAGGCGGCATCAACAGTCCGTGGCAGTCGCCGAGGCTTCGGCCTCGCGCTGCTGCTCTTGCTCAGGCGTTTCCTCCGTGTCTAAATCACGTGCAGCGCCGATCTTCAGGCTGACACGAATGCCGTGCTTTTCCGCAGCGGTATTGAGGAGGGAACGGATGGAACTGGCAGTCATGCCATTTTTGCCAAGGACATGCTTCACATCCTCAGGAGCCAATTGGACACGAAAAGCCAAAACGCCATTGGCATGGTGTCCAATGGCGATGGAAGCTTGCTGCGG
Source organism: Prosthecobacter sp. (assembly GCA_025869455.1). GTDB lineage: Bacteria > Verrucomicrobiota > Verrucomicrobiia > Verrucomicrobiales > Verrucomicrobiaceae > Prosthecobacter. The sequence continues at coordinate 3,247 of JAOZVT010000582.1, read as the reverse complement.
GTGGTCAATCAAATTGGCCACCACATAGGTCAGGAATTCGCGAAGAGCTTCGGGTGCGTCCATGACAAGGATTTAGATGTTTCCGTTCGCCCGAGCAACAACGGAAACCGAGAATGATATGCCAGCCAATTACTTAGCAGCAGCAGTAGCCTTCTTAATGAGGCCACGAACTGTTTCGGAAGGCTGAGCGCCCTTGGCGATCCAGGAATTCACCTTCTCAAGGTCAATGTTCGCATTGTTAGTCTTGAGATGCGGGTCATAAGTACCCAGGATTTCAAGGAAACGACCATCGCGCTTGAAGCGCTGGTCAGCGGCTACAACGCGATAAAATAAGTGGCCTTTGGAGCCTTCTTGACGGAGACGGATTGCTACTGCCATGAGATCAAATATAATTACGGACTTTCGGGGAGATGGAGATTGCTGGATGGAAGTATAAAATCAAGATGTATTTTCGATTTTATCCTCATAAACATGCAATCGAGGCTGAAAAAAAGGCTTAAATGGCTTTAGAAGCACTGGAACCAGCCATTGAAAACAAAAAACGGTCTCCAAACAGAGACCGTTTCTGCAAAATACAAAGCAAACTGGAATTATTTACTACTGGTATAAGGCACAGCCGCAGGCGCAGGAACTGGTGCAGGAGTGACTTTAGCTTTGTTTTGGCGGAAAGCGATAGGCAGGCGAGCCGTACCATTCAGGTTCTGCTGCCAGGTGTAGTCGTAGTCACGGACTTCACCCTTTTTCTTGAAGCTCGCGCCCGGTGTACGGTAGCGAGTATAGAACTGTTCATTCACGCTGCCTACCATGTAGGGCTTCGTGGTGCAGGAAGAAAGTGCCGAGAGAGTGATGAGGGATAAAATCCATTTCATAGGAGCAAGCTGAGTTTGGCCAGAAATGCAGTCAATTGTCAAAAAAAAGTTTTGTTAAAGCTATCTTTGCTAGTTGCTACAAAATCAAAGCCCTCCTAACGCATGACCATCAATGAAGCTCTCCCGTAAAGCCGAGTATGCCATGCGCGCCTTGCTGGCGATGGCTCGCTCACCCGAGACATCCACCTTTTCAATCCAAGACATTGCTACCAAAGAACGGATACCCCTGAAGTTCTTGGAGCAGATCCTCTTGGTGCTGAAAAATGGTGGACTGCTACGCAGTAAGCGCGGTGTAGGGGGCGGCTACCAATTCCAGAAGAATCCCCTGCGCATCAGCTTGGGTGAGGTTGTGCAGCTCATTGATGGCCCCTTTGAGCCCATCCACTGCTCTTCCATGATTGATCAGCCAGGGGCTGCCTGTGAATGCGGCATTCCTGGCGGGTGCGGCCTAGGGCAGGTCTTTGGTGGACTGCGCCGGGATGTCAATGAATGGCTGAATCAGACCATGCTCAGTGACGTCCTGGAGAAGGAACGCGCACGCCAACCCGTCTCATTTGAGATCTGAGCTGTTAGCGGCCAAGAACTCTTCCAGCTTGGTATCCGGGGAATTCCCCATCATGACATAGACACATTTGCGGCATGACCATGCAGCAATGGGGTAGCCATCCACATGCTCCACTTTGCCAGGACTGAGATCATCCGGCAGTTCTTTGAGGGATTCACGCAAGACGACAAACAGGTGTGCTTCCTGATCACCACGCCCAAAGCAGACCATGGCGACTTTTTGTCCATGCCAGTTGATGATACGGCAGCCGAAAGGGCGGGCTGTTTTGGTGCCGGGCTGGATGACGTAGGGCTTAGGCGCACCTTGATTGCCTAACCATGCGCTAACATTGGTAAGTTCACCCGTGACATGCTCCAGGCCGTAGCCCTCTGACTTCATGGAATCAAACATGTCCACGATCTCAGTCTCAAATTGAGCCAAGGTGGCATCCTTTTCCAGCGGCACCTGAATCACATAAACTAGGCCCATAAGGGCAATGACGGCAGCCGCAGCTAGCCAAGGCAGACTTTGCCAACGCGGGACTTTATTGCTGAGTTTCGCTGCTGCTAGGATTTCAGCGCGAAGGCATTCAGGAACAGCGATGCCAGACACACATTGGCACATGGTGCGGTCAAAAGTTTGCTCTTTGGCAAACCATTCCATGACTGCCGGGCGGTGCGGCAGGCACTCCATGGCCTCGCGCATCAGCGGGTCATCATTGTCCTGCCCATTCGGGCGGCAGGCACTCAGTCGGAGCTGGAGTTCAGAGTCATCCATGGCGGCTGTTACGTTTGGGTTGAAAAGGGATCACGTTAGGGGATACGGGAGCGGCTTCTTCGGGAGTCTCTGAGGTGGGATTGGAAAGTTTTTGGCGGAGCTGGGCTTTCCCTCGGGAAAGTCGCGACATCACGGTGCCAATGGGGACGCTAAGGATATCTGCAATTTCTTGGTAACTGTGCTGCTGAAGGTAGAAGAGCATTAAAGGTGCCCGGTAAGTCTCATCTAATTCATTCAGGGCATCTAGGGCAGAATGGCCATCCATCTCTTCCATGGTACGCTCCTGCACCGGGGGCAGTTCAGGTTCGGCATCTGACAACTCAATGTGAGGAAAACGTATTGAGCGGCGATTGCTGGTAAGAAACTCCCGATAGAGGGTGGTGAAGAGCCAAGTCTTGGCTTTGCTGCGATCTCTAAGTTGGAATCCGCGTGTGGCCCAGCGTAAGAAGGTCTGCTGGGTGAGGTCGGCGGCATCTGCCTCGCGCTGAGCAAGACTCAACGCGAAGCGATAAAGCCCCTGGTAATGCTCCTGGACGAGTTGGTCGAACTCCATGAGAACCGTGACGGATGCCTAACAAAAAGGTGCTAAGCCAAGAAATGGCCACACCATCCATTCAGACTTACTTTTTCTTCATGTCACAGGAATCGCAGGAGCTACAAGCAGCGGCTTTCTCTTTCTTTTTGCATAGAGCACAGTTGGCGCAGCTAGAGAGACCAAAGCTGAGGGCTGCGAGGGAGAGGATAAGGATGGCTTTCATAGGGTATCGTTTGATGAGGTGGAGGAACCCTGCCCAATGACAGGATTCCGCACATGTGACGTACGAATCACAAATTTATTCCCTATCTTACATCACTATTTATTAGGGCACCAGCGCTTCATCCCAAATCCACAAGGGAGTGAGAGCGCCTACCTCCACCCAACCGCGAAGATTGGCAGGTTGATTGGGGATCTCGACATAGTTCCAAGAACCGCGATTATCCAAAACACGAACCTGGGAACCTGGGGGGAGATCAATAACAGTGCCGGAGGTGATGGTGGCCGACGTATAAGCACGCA
>JAOZVT010000581.1 GCA_025869455.1 Prosthecobacter sp. | reverse complement strand
AAACGGCGACAAGTAGCCATCCAGATAGCCTTGAAACGGATCTCGAATCTCGTCGCTGAGTGCCTGCAAATAGTCATCCTTGCTGGTTTTTGCCCAATTGATGGCGAATTTGGTCCGAAAGCACAGCTCCATGTAGACAAGCAGGATCGTACGGCCGTTACCGTCCAGAAAAGGGTGAGCAGAAGCCAGTTGGCCCATTACCTCGCCAGGCCGGGCTCGGAAGCGTTTCTTGTTTGCTGCGAGCTCAAGGGCATATTCGACAGACCTTTTGATAAGGTCGGGACGCTCAAATATCGTGTGATGAGGATCATCCTTCGATCCCTTGAAAACGGCCAGATGGGGGACCAGTTCATTCCTGTCTTTACCCGCCCAAGGGTAAAACCCGGAGAACAGTATTTCGTGTGTTTTGAGGACAGCTTGGTAGTCGATGGGCTTTTTCCTGGCGAGGTAGGCGAGAGCGTCGTCGATACTGGCTTCAAAGGAGAGATGCTCAGATTCCTTTACTTCAATGGGATCTTTGAGTTTGAGCGAGTTTTGAAGATAACCTTCAGTTTCGAAATCGCCGAAGGGATCGAAAGTCATGCGGTGGGCTGCTGTTTACCACGCCTTTTTTCCTGCAGGTAGCGTCCTTGCAGGGCCATGATCTCTGTCTTGCTCAACACGCCTTTTCTTTTGAGGTTAACAAGCAATTGCTCGACACCGTCCAGCTCCACCATGTCACCCGCCAGGCGTGTAATGGTCACTGCCATGCAGCTCAGGTTGTCGCGATCAGCGCTGACCTTGTGTTCTTTGGCGAGCAGGCGAACTTCAGTCGCAACGCTGTCAGTGGCTGATCTAGTCATTTGGAAACCCCTTGTTTTCTCTTTCAGAGCATAGCATGGCGTCATTTCTACAGGCTTGTCAGCCAGTGCTTTACCTGCCCACCAGACTCTGATCGACACCGCAATTTCATTACCATCGCAAAATCTGTGGGAGCGGGCAACGCAATGCTACCTGCCAAGCGCCACATTGGTCGGCGCAGTTTCGACA
>JAOZVT010000580.1 GCA_025869455.1 Prosthecobacter sp. | reverse complement strand
GTTTGGGCCGCTTTTACCTAGCCCAAGGAGGAGGCCCTGAAATCACCGTGTCCCTGCTGGCAGGTTTTTTGACCGGCATGCCTGTGCAGGTGGTGGAGCAGGATCGCTCCCGCCGGGTGCCTACCTGCTGTGTGCCGCGCCAGACAGGCTTGGTCAAACAAACGGTGGGCAGCTCTGGTCTGCGCCGTTGCCAGTTTTTTACCCGAGACCAGATCGCGGCGGATGTGGATCAACTGCACGCTGCCTTGAATCTGGCTGCCTGCTCCGTTTCTCTTGCGCCGCTGAGTGTGGCGCACAGCTTCGGCCTAACCACCACCGTGCTGCAAACTCTGTTTCACGGACTGCCCACGCACTGGCTGCCCACGCCTTTTCCCTGTGGCATGATCGAGGCGCTGGCGCAGCATCAGCAGGTTTTCCTACCTGGAGTACCCGCCATGTGGAAGGCCTGGCTCATGGCGGGATTGGATCTCTCTCACGTCAAACTGGCGGTGTCCGCAGGATCGCTCCTTAGCCTGGAGCTGGAAGCACGGGTACGTGAAACTTTTCACCTGAAGCTGCATAATCTCTACGGCACCAGCGAGACGGGAGCGATCAGCTACGATGCTGCGGAAACTCCGCGCACCGAGGCCACGGATCTGGGCACCTTGCTACCCGGCGTTCATGCTCAGGTTCAGCGCGGGCGCTTGATGGTGGAAAGCCGAGCTGTGGGCCTGGGCTACGATACCGTGCAGCCAGGGGAGGCCTAAGGCCTGGGTCGCCATCTCACCTGGGATGACATCACGCTGCACGGGAACTCACTCACTTATCAGGGCTGCACCGGACCAGGCATCAACGTCGCCAGTCGCAAGCTCAGCCCCGCTGCCATTGCCGAAAAAATCCGCACCGCCACTGGCGTACGACATGTGCGCATCCACGGCCAGCCCAGTCGCGATCCCGAACGTGTGCAGGACGTGGTCGCCTGCCTGGGTGTGACACCGGAGCAACTGACCTGCGAATTTAAATCCAAAGCCTGCGCCTCCCTCGCCCCTTGGGAAGTTCCACGCCACTGGCGCATTGAAAATCCTGGTGTCGGTCCAGGCAAAGGCACTCTAGATACGGCTTCGCCTAACGATTGCGAAGGCTTCGCTCCACAGCTCGCCTAACCAAAAGCAGTTGCCCTAGTGGTAAGAGATTTCATCAGCCTGCAACGTACTTTTTGCCGACTTGACAAAAGGGGTGTGTGCTCTAAATGGTTAGGCATCTCGCATGGCATTTCTGCTCATGCTTAATCCATATCCAGCCGCCGAGTCCTGTCGAAGGGCGGTCAGGATTCACCTGGCAGGTGGAGGATTATAGCCGTGTCAAATGTAACAGTCGTTGGAACTCAGTGGGGTGATGAAGGTAAGGGCAAAGTCATTGATTGGCTCAGCACTCGGGCGGACATGGCCGTGCGTTTTCAGGGTGGCAATAACGCTGGGCACACCATTGCCGTAGGAGACAAAACGTATAAGACAGCGCTGCTGCCTTCCACCGTGGTACAGGGTAAACTCTCCATCATCGGCAATGGCGTGGTGGTGGATCCCTGGGCGCTGCTGGATGAAATCGCTCGGGCTCGCTCCGTGGGCCTTTCCGTGACACCGGAGAACCTCGTCATTTCCGAAGCGGCAACTGTGGTGCTACCGCTCCACCGGGAGCTGGATCTCGCCCGGGAAGCACGCGCTGGTGATAAAAAAATAGGCACCACTGGGCGCGGGATTGGTCCTGCCTATGAGGACAAGGCTGGACGCCGCGCCATCCGTTATGCCGATCTCGCTGATCCCGCCGCGCTGAGTGATCGCGTGGAGCGACTGCTGGCTCATCACAATCCACTCCGCGTCGATCTAGGCCTGCAAGTTCTGGCTGCCGAGGATGTGCTCGCACCGTTGAGTGAGGTTTACCCGCTGCTTGCTCCCCACATCCAGCCTGTGGTTTGGCGGAGGATCAACAACGCCATCGCCAACGGAAGACGGGTTCTGTTTGAAGGAGCGCAAGCCGCCATGCTGGACGTGGATCATGGCACCTATCCTTACACCACCTCGTCTAACACGGTTTCGGGGCAAGTCTCAGCAGGCGCAGGTGTGCCAGTCCAGGCCATGGGCAGGGTTTTAGGAATCGTGAAAGCCTACACCACGCGGGTAGGCGCAGGCCCCTTTCCAACGGAACTCTTCGATGAAACAGGTGAGCGTCTGACCCGTGGCGGTGCAGGCGGGCTGGGCGCAGAATTTGGCACCAACACCGGCCGCAAACGGCGCTGCGGTTGGTTCGATGCTGTGCTAGTGCGTCAGTCTGTCGAGCTTAATGGGGTCAGCGGCATTGTTCTGACTAAACTCGATGTTCTGGATGGATTTCCCTCCGTGAAGATCTGCACGGGCTACGAGCTGGACGGCGAAAGCATTGACTATCTCCCTGCGCGTCTTTGCGACGCACAAAGCCTAGTGCCTATTTACGAGGAGTGTGAAGGCTGGACGGAGAGTTCCCAAGGCATTCGCGATTGGGAGCAATTGCCCGAAGCGGCGAAACGGTATGTGCGACGCATCGAGACCCTGGTGGGAGCTCCGTTGTTTCTGCTCGGAACCAGTCCTCAACGGGACGATACCATCGTACTGAAGGACCCTTTCGAGGGCTGAGTGATGACCTGCGCCTGCCTGGTGAAGGTAGGCGCAGTTCAGGTATATCTTCGACCAAGTCTTCTCCAGTTTGCTGGCAGAGTGAGCGGCTGACTTGCGTATTAGGCGGTTCATGTTGCGCTTTCTAACGACCTTTCCTCTGCTGGTGGCAGCCTTCTGCACAGGCCTGCTGACGGCAGAGGAACTTCCACTTCAGTCCGGCCCGCATCGGGATCTCACCTTCAAAAAAATCAGTGGTGATGTCTGGGAGATCACGCTCGGCGAGGGCGATCCACACTTTTGGACAGACATCGTCCCTAGCACGTATGACCCGGCACAACACAGCGTGCTAGCGCTGGAATACTTTGCCCCAGCAGGGCTGCGCTCCTTGGCCCTGCGGTACCGGGTGCCTAGTGGTGAAATGGTGGTGGCACAGGTTTTGCCCGTGCCGCTGGCGGAGACTTGGCAACCTTTGGCTTTTGATCTTAGCCAGGTGGAAGTAAAGCCAGCCGCTGGACGACCCGACATGCGTTTTCATCTAGCGCTGGATGGACCCGCAGGCTCACAAATTCAGATCCGCCACCTCCGGCTGCGGGAGGCCAATGCGGAAGAAAAAAGTCTCGCTGCGAATCGAGACAAGATCCGAATCGCCCGTGAAACCGAAGCAGCCGCCATCCTCGCGGATTTGCGCGCGGAGTATCCGGCTACCATCACCACTGTGCACATCGGCGTGCAGGAGATTACCTTGATCGGTCAGGCTAAGAGAGCCTTGAAACTCATCGGCATTCCTCCAGAGCTCGTCTCTCAGCAGGCTGAATCAACGCAAGCGCTGGCAGACATTTCCCCGGATGAATCTGGTAACTTTCGGCTCAATCTGCCCCGAGTGGATGCCACGACGAAACGGGATCGAGCAGTCTGGCGCTGGCGTTTGGTGGATGCCCAAGGAAAATGGGCCTCTGTCGCCAAGTGGCCTACGGCCTATGGACCCGCCGTCGGCAGGAAGTTAGCCAAGCTGAAAGCCCCTCACGCGAAAGGCATCGGCGGCGTGCCGCAGCTAAATCGGCCAGATCATGAAATCTTTGATCTAGGGGTGTGTCATGGCACTCTCAATGTGGCCTTGAATGGCTTGATCCGTGAAAGCCCAGCTCCCGGCTGGAAACCGTGGGTATTTGAAGGCCTAACCTATTATCTCAATGAGCGGCAGCTTCAGAATCATGACCAAACCCTCCGCTTACTAGCTCAACATGATATCCAAGTCAGTGCCATCCTCCTGGTGGGCAACGGGCGCGCCGAGGATGGCGCACCGACTTCTACTCTCACTCATCCCGAAGCGGAAGTGCGGGGCATCTATTCCATGCCCAATCTCGCAGCCGAAATTCCGGCTCAGCTTTACAGCGCCATCTTGCATCACCTAGCGGAACGCTGGTCCCGCGAAGACGGTTCCAATGGCCGCGTGAGCAACTGGATCATGCACAATGAGATCGACCAAGGAGGGACCTGGACAAACATGGGCAACCAGCCTTTGGCCCGCTACCTGGAGAGCTACTCACGCTCTGCACGACTGATGTATCACACCGCGCGTTTGTTTGATCCTCATGCCCGTGTCTTCATCTCCCTCACTCATCATTGGACCCAAAAAAGCAACGGCAGTGGCACGTATATCGTGCGCGACCTTCTGGAACTGTTTGCAGAAATGGGACGGGCAGAAGGAGACTATGAATGGGGCGTAGCCTATCATCCTTACCCACGTGACCTGCGCAATCCAGATACCTGGAAAGACCAGGACCTGACGGAAGACTTTGACACCCACTACATCACGCCGAAAAACATTCAGGTGCTGCCTGCTTTTCTGGAACAACCACGCTTTTTGTTCGCGGGTAAACCGCGCGGAATCTTGCTTTCTGAACAAGGTTTTAACACACCCACTCTGAGCGTGGAAGATCAACGCAGGCAGGTGGCGGGACTGGTTTACATGTTCCGCAAACTGAGCACTCTGAAGACCATTGAAGCCTACCACCTGCATCGTTATCAGGACATGCCCGTACAGGAAGGCGGACTGCGGCTCGGCATCATCACTGAAACCGGCGCGCATAAACTCGGTTGGGATGCCTACAAAGCCATTGGCACCTCTGAAGAGGCTCCTTTCGCCCAAATGGCCGATGAAGTCATGAGGGCTGACCCGTAGGCCAACCCTCAATCTTTGTTAGGCTGATTTTGAAAAACCCGTGACGTTAGACCGACCTCAAATGAAGTCGTTGATCAGGTTCTCCAGCATCTCCTGGCGGCCGCTCTTCGTGGAGGGTTCAGCTTTGCCCAGGGTGTAGGCTTCCAGTTCTTCCAGAGTAGCGGTGCCGGCTTCGATTTTGGCTCCGATGCCTGAATCAAAGCTTTCATAACGGGTTTTGACAAAGTCATCCATGCGACCGTCTTCGATGATCGCGTGGGCGATTTTCAGGCCACGTGCAAAGGCATCCATGCCACCGATGTGAGCGTGGAAAAGGTCTTCCGGCTCAAAGGATTCGCGGCGGACCTTGGCATCAAAGTTGAGACCCCCGGTGGTGAAGCCACCTGCTTTGAGCAATTCCACCATGATCTGGGTGGTCAGGTAGATATCCGTGGGGAACTGGTCGGTATCCCAGCCGATGAGTTCATCTCCCGTATTGGCATCAATGGAGCCCAGCGCTCCTGCTTCACGCGCCACACGCATTTCATGCATCATGGTGTGACCCGCCAGCGTGGCGTGATTGGTTTCCAAGTTGAGAGAAAGCTCGCCTAACAAACCATACTCACGCAAGAAGTTCAGGCAGGCTGCGGCATCAGAATCATACTGATGGGTGGAAGGTTCACGTGGTTTCGGCTCAATGTAGAAGGCTCCTTTGAAGCCGATCTTCTTCTTGTAATCCACCGCCATGTGCAGCAGGCGGGCCAGATGGTCCAGCTCACGCTTCATGTTGGTATTCCACAAGGTGGCATAGCCTTCACGTCCGCCCCAAAAGGTATAACCTTCACCACCGAGACGATGCGTTACATCAATGGCCTTTTTGATCTGGGCCGCACCGTAGGCAAACACATCAGCGTAGGGGGAAGTGCCAGCGCCTTGGTTGTAGCGAGGGTGAGAAAACAAGCAGGCGGTGCCCCACAGCAGCTTGAATCCAGTTTGCTTCTGCGCCTTTTCCAGTTCGTCTGCCACGGCGTCCAGAGCCGCATTGGACTTGGCCAGATCATTCAGTTCTGGAGCCACGTCGCGGTCATGAAAGCAGTAGTATTCAATGCCTGTCTTCTGCATGAACTCAAACATGGCCCACACGCGCTTTTGAGCATTGGCGACGGAGTCCGTGCCATCATCCCAGGGGCGCTGAGCAGTCGGCCCACCAAAGGGATCCGACAGACCGTTGCGCATGGTGTGCCAGTAGGCGCAGCCAAAGCGCAGATGATCCTTCATCGTTTTACCACCGACGAGTTCGTCGGCATTGTAATGCTTGAAGGAAAGCGGGTTGCGGGACTTCGGTCCTTCGAAGCCGATTTTGGGGATGTTGGGAAAGAATTCGCCGTGGTTCATGGGCCGCGATGCTCGAACAAAGGCCCGTTCCGGCAACAGCAATGCTGCCTGAGCACACAATTCATGGCCGAAACCGCATAAAGTACGGCTTGTCTCGCCGAAAGTCAGTCATCGGCTGCCTGGGAGGCTCGCTGCCGATGGTCTTTCCGATAACGAGAAGGCGTGCTGCCCATGTGATGGCGAAAGTGCAGGGTCAGCGCACTTTGATCACAAAACCCAGCGTGCAGGGCTATCTCGCTGATCTCCCGGTCACTGTGACGCAGCTCTTGGCAAGCGGCCTGAATGCGTGTTTTGATGAGAAAGCTGCGCGGGCTGCTCTGGAAGACCTGCTGAAACAAGCGATTGAACTGACGCACGGACAGGCCTGCCAGCGCGGCTAGATCTGTTACGGCGATGGATTCACGGAAATGGGCACGGATGTGGTTCACGGCGCGGTCCAGTTGGAAATACGGAGTCTTCACCGCACTGGCCGCCGCATAGGTTTCAATGCTGCCCATGATGCCAATGACCTTTCCGTCCACCGCACGAATGGGCAACTTATTGGTGAAGAACCAGTCAGGCAGCCCCTGCTGGTTGAAGAACGGCTCCACGATCCGCCGCTTCGGCTCGCCACTGGTCAAGATCTCCTCATCATCCGCCCGATAATTCCGAGCCAGTTGCAGTGGGAAGAGATCAAAATCTGTCTTGCCGATCAGCTCTGTCTCCGACTGAAACCCGAACCGCCGCCAGAATCGGCGATTCGCCGCGACAAACTGGAACTCACGGTTTTTGGCAAAGAAAGAGACACCAGGGAGTTCATCGAACAACCGACCAAAATGACAGCCCGCCGCCACCTGGGAAAGAAAGCCTGTCTGGAGTGTTGAGTCGCCCTGGGCCATGGATGGCTTGTTTAGCATAAAAGCACCGGGTTTGTCGCTGCTAATTTCAGCAGGGACACACGATGACTAAAAAAGCGAACGTCGTTGAACACGGACTCCTTCAGCCAGTCTGACGACTTTTTGCCCTTGAGAGATAAGAGCCACGAATCCTAGCTATGGCGACGAGTGCAGGCTAGGGTTCCAAATGTTCATCGAGCGCCTGCAACGCCACTTGGCCATCTGTTCCGCCACTCAGATCAGCCCGTTTCTGGCACGCGAGCCTGACCGTTGGCACGTCCTTAGCATTCGTGATCCCATGCATGCAGAGACAGAACTGGCTCAGGCAAAGAGTGTGCAGCACCTCATTTTTGAAGATGCCCTTCCCAGCCTTGAGCCTGAAAGCCCCGGCCCAAAAGCTGCCCATCTGGAGACCCTGCTAACCTATGCGGCCCAACACGCAGATGAACCGCTGGTCCTGCAATGCTGGGCTGGCCGCTCCCGCAGCACGGCCATGGCCCTGGTACTGATCGTTCAAGGTCTCCGCGAGCAAGGACTTACCGATGCCGATTTGGTCCAGGCCACCGTGGACATCCTGCTAAACCTGCGTCCGAACGCCATCCCCAATGCCTTTGTCCTGCGTCTCGGTCTGGATCAATTTCTGGACCCCGCTGAGGCCCAAAGCCTGTGCAAGTCCCTGCTTAGAGAACCACGCATCAAGGCTAATTTTGTGTGAGGTGCAAATTAGGCTTCTGGTGGCAGTTCCAGCATCTGCCATTCGCCCGGTTGCAATGTGCCAAGAGTGTAGTCACCGAAGCGGCTGCGGTGCAGCTGTTCCACATGCCATCCCTGACTGGCAAACATGCGTCGCACCTGATGGTAGCGGCCTTCCATGAGGGTAAGCTTGGCGGTGAGTGGGCTGGTGATCTCTAGCTGAGCAGGCAGGCAGGGTTTTTCTTCACCACGCAGCATCACTGTGCCACTGGCAAAAATAGCGACGAGGGCGGGATCAAGTTCGCGATCCACGGTCACTTCATAAATTTTTTCCACCTCAGCTTTCGGAGAGGTGTAACGATGCACCAGATCACCTAGGTCAGTGATGAGGATGAGACCACTGGTGTCTTTATCTAGCCGGCCCACACTGGTAATGGAAGGCTTTCGTGCCATCCAGCGCGCGGGTAGCAGTTCATAAATCGTTTTGCCTTCGCCATCATTATGCGTGCAGATATGGCCTAACGGCTTGTGTAACATGACCAGCAATCCATCTGGCGCTTCCAGGGCCTCTCCATCCAGCGTCACCTCAGCAGCCTCCACCTTTTGATCCGGTTTCTTCAAAACCGTGTCTCCCAAGCGCACGCGCCCAGCTTTGACAAATTCCGCGACTTGTTTGCGCGAACCATAACCGAGGGAAGAGAGCAGTTGATCAAGACGTGGCACAGCCTCAGGCTAGCGGCTGCCGATGACAGTGCAAGCAAGCGAAGTCCTAACGATCAAAAGGCTTTCAAAGGTACACCGCCACAGTCTTGGCACTGGGTGGCACCCGCCTGAAATTGCGCGTGGCATTTAGGGCAGTAAACGCTGGTGCCTTCTTCGCGGGTCGGTGGGGCATCCAGTTCCGAGGTCGGTAGGCCCTGTTTCTTTAGAAAGGCCTCCATAGCACGGCTTTGCAAATCGGCGGTTAGGCTGGGCTGATAGCGCGCAGTTTTCCAAAACTGGAGGGCCAGTTTCCGCCAAACCTCATCCCCGATCAGTGCGCGCGCGGCCAATGGGTGAGCGGGTGTTTCCGTGGGTTTGTCTGCCAACAAATCAGCCGCACGCATGGCATGCTGCGGCATGATAGCGACCACGAGAGCCTTCCAAAATCTGAACGTCACACCTTTAGCACGCCGATAAAAAAACCAAGTCTGGACGAGTTGCAGGCCAAACATGCCCGCCGCGACCCAGAGAATGAGGGTGCTTTCTCCCAGCCAACGATAAAGCGAGGCCAGGATGACGAAGGTCCAGAGAAAGATAAGGCTGCCCAGGTGACGAAGCCGTCCCGTTTGAGCACTCAAGGCTTTGGCTTGGGCCGTGAGGGCGTGACCATCCAGAGTCTTTTTTGCATACCTCAAGAAATCGGTTTCTCTCTCCGTCTGCGACATCGGCAGCCAAGCCTGGATGAGCTCCTTTATCTGGCGGGCGTGACTTTCATGGAGGCAAGAAACGCGCAGTTCAGGACTGAGGTAGAGGTTACGACCCTCGACTCGAGTCTGCACAGCCGCCCAGGGTAAAAGCTGGGGAGGACGCGCGTCCAAATGGAGTTCCAAGCCTGCTTCGGCAGGAATGAACTGCCAAGGCAGAGTCACCAGATGAGTCTGCAAAGGAGGCAGCAGGCTGAGTAAGGCAGGGCAACGGCCACCCAGCGCTATGGGCTGAAAAGGGCGATGCGAATGCCAGCGGGTGCCGCTACCCAGGAGCAGGTAACTCTGGGCAGGCAACCAGCGCAGGCACTCAAAGATGTAGAGCGCGACGAAGACTAGCAGCAGCGACTGACCGTCTGTCATAAGCTCTTAGATCTGCTCACGCTTGCCGAAAAGCTTGCTGAACAGAGCCTTAATGGCCGCGCCAATGGCCACCACGACCTCCACGAT
>JAOZVT010000579.1 GCA_025869455.1 Prosthecobacter sp. | reverse complement strand
CACCTCAACCGCCTAGCTGCCATCTCCGAAGGTAACACGGACGTCCTCATTTACCTGAATGGTGAAACCCTGATCCAATGGGGTCTGGATGCCGCTAAAAAGGCCGCTGAAGACAATCCGCAAGCGCAGGCTATGCCCATCTCACCTGACCAGATCATTTCCGCTCTGGGTATAGAAGAACTCCAGGCCCTGGCCTTCAGCCTTGACCTCACGGATACCGAATCCCGCATGGAGATGGTCCTGCTTCACGCTGAAAAACCCAGCGGAATCGTCACCCTCTTACGCGGCACCAATGAGGAAGCCACCTTCCCTAACTTTATTCCTGCGGATGTCATCAGTGGCGGCTCTGTTCGTTACAGCGTGGTGGAGCTTTGGGACAAGCTGCTCGCCATCATCAACAAAGCTGGGCCTATGGCCGCTATGGCCACCATGCAACTCAGTGGTGCAGAAGCCCAAGCTGGCGTGAACCTGCGGGATGATCTCTTCGCCAGTCTGGATGACGAGTATGTGGAAATCACGGACGGCTCCATTGAAAAACAAAACCAAGTGATGGCAATCAAAGTCAAGGACAAGGCCCGTCTCGGCGGTGCCCTGGATGGCGTCAAACGTTTCGTCGGCAATGGCTTTGCTGCTTTTGAAGAGACCGACTTCCTCGGCTACACCATCAATACCGTCAAGACCATGAACGCCCAGCCTGGGGCTGCGGAATTCGCCTTCTGCCTAACCGAAGATTATCTCATCCTCAACACTGGCCCGCAGACACTGCTCAAAAAAGTACTGGCCCGCATGAAGGAACCCACTGGCCCTAGCATCTGGGAAAACGACCGCGTACAAGATCTGCTGGCCCGTCTCCCCCAAGGCTACTCGGGAGCCACCGTGTCAGATGCTGGCAAGACCATGAAAATAGTCGTGGATGCTCTCTCCATGCTGCAAAGCCAAAACGCTTTCGGCGCTAAAAAGAGCAAAAAGGGTAAAAAGAAGAAAGGCCCCAAAGCCAATGCTGAGGAAGAAGAAGAGGCCAAGCCAGAAGACATCAGTGCTTGGTTTGACCCCAATGCCGCCCCTTCTGACGCTATGTGGAAGCGCTATTTCGGCACCAGCGTCGGTGGCTACTACACACCAGCGGACGCCATCTATAATCGGACGATCACAACACCGATCGAGGCCCAGTAAACGCCGCCATCACCATGCGCTTCCTCCTTTTCCTTGCCGCCCTCTCCGTCCAAGCTGCCGAAACACCTGGCATATACTTTGATGGCCCTGAAGTCATCAAACTGGACTGGACTACCTCCAGCCCTCGTTCGGGTGACTTCAATGGAGATGGGTTGCAGGATCTGGTGCTGCTGAATCAGGACCGTGCCCGCATCGAGTTCCTGCTTCAGCGCAAGGAAGGCGTGAAACCTGGGGAACCCGAGCGCACTTCCCGTACTGACCGATGGAACCCCATCCTGGAAATCTCCCGCTTGGACAAGCAGCCGCTGGTCATCGGCCACAGTGCTTATTCCTTAGCCGTCGGTGACTGGAATGGCGATCAGCGGCCCGACATCGCCTACACCACGGATGGAGACAAACTGGTTCTACGCACTCAGTCAAAGCCGGGTGATTGGAGCGAGAAAAAAGAGTTCGTATTGGACTCCACTGCGGATGACTCGGAAGTCCTCCTGGCAGTGGACCTCAACGCCGACCAAAAACAAGATCTCGCTCTCCTCACCGACACCCGTCTCATGGTGTGGCTGCAAAAGAAACCCGGCACCTGGAGTGAACCCAAGACCTACTAGCTAGGCCAAACGGGCTGCGGCGGACTGCACTATGGTGACCTGAATGGCGACGGAAAAATCGATTTATTTTACACCGCTCCTGATGCAGACGCACTCCTTGTTAGGCTACAGCAAGAGGACACCAGTTTTGGGGAGGAATGGCGGCTAGAAATGCCCTCCAGCCGCTGCTGGGTACATCCCATCAAATTAAGCAAAGATACCGGACTAGCCTGGATACGTAATGACACCGGCATGGTCGAGATCTCGCGCCTCATCTCTGGCCCTGCCGAACCCGCTGCTGAACGTGCCTCCACCATTCGCCATGCCATGCCTGCTGCCGATGGCAAAGGCGGTGCCACGGCGTATGGGGATCTCAACGGCGACCAAGTATCAGACATCGTCTTGGCTGAACCCAAAAACGCTCGTCTGTGGTTCTTCGCAGGCCGCAAAGGCGGAGGCTTTGCCGAAGGCCGCGAATTCCCTGCCCTCAGTGGCATCGAATGCCTCGTCATTGCCGATGTGAACGCTGACGGCAAATCCGAATTGCTCATGCTGAGTCCCGCCGAAAAAAGCATCGGCCTCTCCCACTGGCAAAAGAACCGTCTGGCCTACCCAGAAGTGATTCATCAGTCCACCGACACGCTGCTAACGCTAGAAGTTGGTCGGCTGGCCGATGCCAAAGAACCCGCCATCCTGGCCCTAACAGAAGCCAAGAGCAAAGTCTCACTCCTCAGCCTACGCTGGAGTGCTGCCGACAAAAAGTTTCAGCCGACCACACAGGAGCTGCCTAGCTACCCGACCAAGCCTAACGCCCTTCGGATTGTGGATGCTAACCAAGACGGGCAAGGAGACTTGGCTGTCTTTTCAGGCATTGCCTCCATGCAGATCCTGCTCAGTCAAAAGGACGCTAAAACCCCCTTTAAACGCGCTGAGGGATTGCCTGACAACCTCTTGAATAAACTCGCTCCGACGGCTCTGACCTCGGCTGACTTGGATGGTGATGGCAAAGAAGAACTCATTGTCGCCAAGGACCAACTGGCACGTGCCTTCCGTATCGGCAAAGATGCTAAAGCCGTCACCGTGGAGCAATTCAACGCACCCGAATCTGGTGCCCAAATCACCTCGGTCATCGTCACGGCAGGATCAGAGGGTAAAGCCAAAGTTCTCCTGGCAGACACGAACCACGGCAAGCTCTACGAAATGGCACCAGGAACCGATGGCGTTTACCGCTCTCTGCACACCCACGCTCTCTCCAGCCTAACACCCGAAGAAAGCCACCTCATTTCCGATGAAGGCGGCCAGGCTCTTCTCCTCATCGGTAAAACCAGCTTTGAAATCAGCCCCCTCACGGGAAACGCGTTGAAGCTAGAAACCATCACCTCTTTTGACAGCGAACTCAAAGACACGGCTGCTACCGACCTCCTCATCGCCCCCATGACTGGCGGCAGCACAGATGACCTCATCCTGGTGGACTCAGGTAAAAGCCGCGTGATCGAACTCTTCAAGGCCGAGGCCGAAACGCCCCCAGCCTGGACAAGCGCCCTCTATTTCCGGGTTTTCGAAATTGACCCCCAATACCGTGGCAAAACCGGACTCGCCAACGAGCCTCACGACTACACGACCCTGGATCTTAATGGCGATGGCAAACTCGACCTCGCCCTCCTGGTCCACGACCGCCTGCTCCTTTACGTCCGAAAATAAGACCCAAGGAAGAAGTGGCTGCTCGAATTTCGAGACGAAGCTTATGCGAGCTAAAGCTCTGGAGTACTCAGCTCAGCCAAGTTCGTTATGCCTAACAATCTATAATATAATTTCGGCGCATTCTTCTAAACTTCCGGCCTCAAAAAACCGAGCGGTGGACTGCTGGAATTCACATCGTAGAAGTTTGCAATGTTAGGCAACACATAAGGCAAATCCGCTTTCGAGACGCCGAACCACTTCAATAGTTCTGCAAACAGAACATCCACCGACGTGGTAGGAATCGTGCGTCCACCATAGCCTGTATCATCCGCGCTTTCCAAAGTCAGATCTGGGAACGTGCCATAGACGCGCCCACCCTGCACAGGCCCGCCCATGACAAGGGCATTTGCCCCCCAGGCATGATCCGTACCACGGCCGTTGCTGCGCAATGTGCGACCAAAGTCTGAGGCCGAGTAAGTCACCACGCTATCTTGTAAGCCCAGCAGATCTAACGCCTTCTGGAAAGCCGTCAATGCCGCATCCAGCATCACCAGCATTTCCGCCTGTGTTTCCAATAGTTCACCATGGTGATCCCAACCCCCAAAGCTCAAAAACAAGGTCTGACGATGCAGGCCAAGCCCATTGCGCAGAGCGATCATCTTGGCCGCTGCCAAAAACTGCTGACCAACCCAATTATCTGACGGGAACAGCCCGCGGATGGCACTGTCATCAAACCCATTGAATTGCTGCAGGAAGAACTCTTGCAGCTCAATGCTGTTCTTCGTCAGCTTCGCATAGGACTGCTGCATCAGGTTCGCATAATTCTGCTCTATGATACTGCGATGGGCCGTGTTCTTCAGCCTCAGAGGGTGCATAGCATCGCCAACATCACTGCCAGTGAAAGTGAGCGCTCCACGATCCGTCACCACAAATTGTGTCGTGCTATTGCCCACCTGCCAGAGATTGTTCCCAGCCAACGAAATGTTCATCGAAATGCTGTCTGCATTCGAGACAGCATGCAGCACATCCGCCGCACGCCCCGCCCAGCCGCTGAGTTGTGTCAGCCCTTGCGGCACCGAAGTCTGCCATTGATCCACTTGATCACTGTGAGAAAACAAAGCGCGCGGCAGTGGCACATTCTCTGCCAGATATTGCGCCTTGGTGACGGGCTGAATCAAGGTGCCAATGTTGGAGATAAAAGCCGCACGTCTTTTCGCCGTGTCACCACCCAGACCATTAAACAATTCCTGCAAGCCACTACAACTCGGGTGGATGCCATAAAGTTGCCCATCGCCACCGTCCTGCTGCAAAGCACGCAGATCCCCCATACTCAGCGCCAGTTCTCCACGCGTCTGTGTATAGATTGCATGACGCGTTCCATCTCGCGGCACTAACCAATTGTACGAATCATTGCCACCATGCAAAAAGATGCAGACCAGACTGCGATAGTCCGTAGGGGCTTGCTGAGCTGCGGCTTGATTCGCTAGCTTCAAATTCAGCAAGGTGTTCATGATGGACACACTGCTCAATGCAGAGCATGCAGACTGGCCAATGAAGCGACGGCGACTGGATGAAAAAGGTTTCATGACTGGATCTCTGAGTTCATTTCATCACGGCACCTTCAGGACAAACCAGGGCAAGATAAGCAGCCACCTGAGCACGTGCGCCGCTTTGCTCCGCTGGAATATCCTCAATGGCTTGAAGAATCAAATCACGCGTCGTGGGCTTCATTTTACCCGCACAGAAAAGCAGATTCAGATGATCCACCAGACGCTCAGGCGTGGCGGCTAGCTCCCTCTCCCGGGAGAGATCCAGTGGGAAGCGATAGGTTTCCCACAGCGAAAAACCTTCTCCTACAAGCTGCCAGAGACGGTTAGGGAAAGAAATGGAACTGTAACTGTCTGTGATTTGAAACACAGGCCCAGCCAGATGATTCTGAGTTAACAACCCCGGCGCACGATAGTCAGGCCGATAAAAGTTAAACACACTGGGGGAATACGTTGGCTCCTGACGACTGGCATTAAAGAAATCACCCCAATCCCACCATAGTAAATCAGGCACATCCTTCAGTCCAAAAGCACGCGCCAGAGCCATGGCACGGATGACGGGCTCTTTCAAACGGCCTACCGTAGGCCGATCCGTGAAGCGTGGATCACGCGCTTCATCGTCCAGAAGGATGCCTTTCACCACAGCCTTCAGATCACCACGCACCCCTTCACCATTGTCTGTAAAGATCGCCGAAATGCGCTGCACATACGCCGGACTAGGATTGTCCGTAACCAAAAACTGAATGAGCTGGCGACTCACAAAAACCGCCGTGTTGGGTTGCGTAAACAAATGCCTCACTGCATCCCGCACATCTCTCAGCGCATTCTCATCCGTGGCCGCTCGAGCAGGAATGACATAACCGCCTAACAAATTTTTTGCACCAAAATCATGACGATCACCACGCAGTGTCATCGGTGTGGTGAAGTCAGATTCCGTCCAACCGCCCGCGCCCCAGTTATGTCCCCCAAACCAAAAGCCCGTCATCACCCGCGCTAATTGCGTGATCTCGGCATTCGTGTAAGTCGGGATCGGATGTCCTTCGCCATCCAACTTCTGGGTTCCATCAGGATTCAACTGCCAAAGTCCAATGGTGAAGAGCTGCATGATTTCACGTGCATAGTTTTCATCAGGATACCGATTGATGCTGGGATCAGCCTTCTGATTGCCCACATGACTGAGGTAACGCCCCATCACGGGATGCATCGTCACCTTCATCAGCAGATCTTCGTAATTCCCAAACGCCTGATCGACGAAGAGATCATAATAGTTCGACATACCCAAGCAGAGGTTTTCCAAATTCGCATCCCGACGCGATGTTACTAAAATTTGACTCAACGCAAAAGCCACCCGCTGGCGCAACTGATCCTCTCCCCGAATGCTAGCTCTGGCGAAAGCCGTCATCATGTTATTCCCAAACAAGAAGGGCGAATCCACCTCACCTCCTCGATTGTAGTCTGTGCGCGAACGTTGCCCGAGCATGTCCTGGTAAATCTCTCGAATGTAAGTGGAATGCCAAGTTGGTGTCAGACTCACCTGTTGATCAATCCATCCCGTGTAACCCAGGCTCTGCACTTGCTGGATTTCCGCCAGGGTCGGTCCAAAAGCTGCCTGCATGAGAAAACGAGCGGCCTGACTGCGCGTGACCACACCTGCGCCTGCAGTGCCAGAAGCTCCACCTGAAAACTCTTCCAACAAACTCACATAGTCACCACCCAAGTCGTGATCGGGAATGCCATCGTTGTTTGTATCCGTGCTCACCGCTGGGCGCAGGCTGTTTGGCTGCATCGGATCAGAACCCAGAACATTCACCTCTGACCAGTCGCTCACACCGTCAGCATCGCTGTCCACATCACTGAGGGCTAAACGATAAAAGGTCTTTTCTGGACTTTCTAATACACCAGCGAAGGTCTGCTGAAACTCACCCTCCACCTGCATCGGCGTACCCTCCGCCGCTGACCAAGTCGTGATGTTATGTGACTTCCAAACATGACCCGTTTTGTAAAGCAGTGGAGACCAACGAATATTAAGATCCATACCCTGCCGCTCCATTCCCACCGTAAAACGAGAGGATACATCAAACGGATCGGTACCTGCCGCTGCTTCATCACCATTGGTTATACCGTCCCCATCTGCATCCATCATCGCATTCAAGATACCGCCACCTGTCCACTGCTCCCAGGTATCCGACATGCCATTGCCATTGAAATCATCTCCCACCGTTCCAGTGTATCCACCTTGATAAAAAGGCGGCAAACTCTCAGCCAACAATGGATCGCTACCGCACTGAACTTCCAGGCCATCAGGCGCACCATCATGATCCGTATCCCCATTCTGAGCCAATGTGCCCGCAAGGTATTCCCTTAAATTAGTTAGGCCATCCAGATCCGCATCCAGGTTAGCATCTGCTGCGCTGTTCTTGTTTAGGCCATTGGCCACTTCCCACACATCCGGCATGCCATCTTCATCCGTGTCCTTATAGGCTGCAAAAGCAGGCGTGTTTTCCAGAGCTGTGCTTTGTAAATAAAGCTGCACACCGGGATGCTCCCACAATTCCAGACGATTCTGCACCGGCGGCTCGCTATGATCCTGCCACACCACCGTGTTATTATGCACATTGGTCGCAAGGTGACAGCCAGTAAAACTCCGACTCACAACAGTCTGTCCATTATCCTGATTAATAATGCTGAAAGTGAAATTCCAATTCGTCTGAGATCCCGTGCTGCTGCCAATGATCTGGAAGCGCAGCCTATCTGAGATGTCCACTTTCCCATAACCGCTGAAACCCAGCGCGGCTCGGTAATCGGTGGGGGAATCACTCCAGTCCGCATCCCAGATGTCCCAGCCATCGTTGTCTGGATGGCTAAAGCCATTCTCTTGACTTGAGTAGAGGTAGTATGAAACACGCCCGGCCTTTACCCGCAGATTCACCGTGAATGCATCGCTGTTTGGATGGGCTGCATTCGCGATTTGCAGGCTCACCAGCGTGTTGTCTCCCCAAGATTGATCCACCACATTCCCGCGTGTGTGATCCCACACCACTTGCGCATTTTCCACGATCCAGATAAAATTCCGTGGGCTGGTGGTGACCACCGGCATTTGCGCGTTCGCTGCCTCAGTCACGACTGGATTCGTCCGCTGTTTGATTTCTTCCGCGTCACTCCGACCATCTGCATCCGTATCCGAGAGATTCGGATTCGTTGGCAAAGGCTTCAGCGCCACCTCAAAACCATCGGTTAGGCCATCATCGTCTGTATCCACCATCAGTGGATTGGAACCTGTGTTGGTTGCGTTCACCCAAATCCCCGCGTTGGTTTCTACTTTATCGGTTAGGCCGTCACCATCCGTATCCACTAGACGCGGGTCGGTTTGTAGCGCCCATTCGCCCACATTGTTTAAGCCATCCCCATCAGGATCTTCGGCTGCGTCATTGTCCCAGGGATTCAGTTGATGCCCCAGCTCCCACCAAGTCGGCATGTTATCATGATCTTCATCATCTGTAACATCCACGATCTGGACAGCATGAATCCCCACTTCATGCCAACTCGTGCGATTTAGCTTCAGGTTAAAACTGCTGCCCGTGACATTGCGGAAACGGATCGTATTGCCACGCCAGGGCACGCTCTGACTCGAAACGAGGGGCTCAATAAAGCTACTCTCTGGCGCGGTGCTGGCGGTGATAAACCAGCGATCATCCGCCGCATTGTCATTCAGTCGTAAGTAACCCAAGCCACCGTCATAAACCGCACCCACATAAACAATGACATCATACGTAGCATACGGCACCTGAGCAAAACTCAATGTGCCTCCCGCATCGTTGTTCACATTGAAGTAGCCATCAAACAACTTGCCCGTGGAGCCGCCTCCATTACCACTCGCCCAGAAACCAGAGGTTGTGCTCCAGCTCATCGTCATCGCCGTGGCCACCCCTGCACTATTCACCAGCACATTTGCGATAGGTGAAGCGATGGAGGTTTGCGTTCCAGTGGCAGAATTCCAACTGCTCAGCGGCATCGTGCAATTCCAATTCACCTGCGGTGCAAAACCTGTCACCGCCTTCGCTGAAAGAGCACTCTGCGGATTCAACTCTGAGACAAAATTCACGCCAATAGATCCACTCCAAGTAGGTGGTGTACTGGAACCCAGAGTGGGATCAAACCCCGTACGAACTTCCCACGCATCCGGTGCGCCATCGTTATCAGTATCTGCCAGCAATGGGTTTGTCGCAGACGTTGCCATTCTTTCCTCACCATCCGTGAGAGTATCACCGTCGGTATCTGCCAGTAGAGGATTCGTCCCCAGACTGACCTCATCACCATCATTCAGTCCATCGTGATCTGTATCCGCCACCAGCGGATCTGTATGTTCGGAAAATTCCTCTAAATTGGTTAGGCCATCGTGATCTCCGTCTTCACTCGCATCCGCTTGCTTGGCATCACTCAGACCATGATCCTCTTCCCACCAAAGCGGCAGGCCGTCTTCATCTGCATCCACAATTCCTGTGGGATGAATCTCAAAGGTCAGCGCATCAAACTGAATCCAGGCATCAGGTGAGCCGCCAATACGAGAGATTTGCAGGATGTTTTCACCCACCACAGGCGCAAAGCTGCCCGCATCAGCTTCCACCACCACCGTGCCC
>JAOZVT010000578.1 GCA_025869455.1 Prosthecobacter sp. | reverse complement strand
CAGAGTCTGGCCCACCGCTCCCAATCATGCTGTTTTTCCCATCGGGCTTTCCGACGATGGCCAAAGCATAGGGATCTAGGAGCAGTTTATTCGCGTTGTAACGCAGGGCACTGTCGGGCATCCACGGCCCATGAGCGCGATAGCCATAAAGCTGCCCAGATTTGACCCCAGGAACAAAGACGTGCCAGAGATCACAATCTCCGCGCGTCATCCGGGCACGGGCGGTTTCACGAGTCGGGTCCGCTGGATCATAGAGACACAGATCCAAGATGGTGCCATGACGAGAAAAAACCGTAAAATGAGCACCCTTTGGTGTAAGGGCGACACCGGGACGGTTGGGGGCAGAATTGGCCGGGTCAGGAGGCATGGTTAAAAGTCATGCAGCAAGCGGCGGGCCGCTGCATGAGGTATTTCAGAAATAGCGGGGTTTAGCTAGGCTGCCAAGGTTGACTGGCGGTATTCCAAAGCACGCTCGAAACTCACCAATCGACGAAGCAATGAATTGTATTGAGAATAAGCTTCTTCACCGTGTTTGATGGAGAGCAACGAATAGAGGCTCAACTCTGCAGCGCTGCTTCGCGGTGAAAATTCCGGTACTTCCAGGCCGGCCTCGCGCATCCGCGATGCGCCGATTTGGACCATCAAAGCTTCCATCGAGTCATTGCCCAATGACAAATCTCTCAGCCCTTGGCGAATCAGTTCTTCCCCCGGCAAGCCTGTTAAATCAGGAGTCTTCATGACAGATTTCTTGAACACGTTTGGCAAATGCGCGCGGAGCTACCGCAGGATATCGGATAAGCATTGGCTCAATGCTTTGAAACAAGCTCAGCATTCGCCCTTTGTCCACCAGTCCGGATTCGATCATATTAGCCACGTCTAAACGATCACGATCATGTGAACGCTCAATCTTAGCCAGTGCTTGGCTGTAAAAATCATAGTGATAAAAATCAATACTTCCTTCTCGGCCGATGAATCGACAGCGCTCTCTCCAACCTGGCAAGACAGGAATAAAATCAGAGGGGCTAGCAGGCTCAAGATTGATATCAAATTTATCTTTGAGCGGGGGTAGCGCCTCGTAAAAACCAGTGGGTTCAGGTTCGGCTTTAAAGTCAACGTCCACGGTCATCTCACGCCACCCCATCAAAACTGCGCTGACTCCGCCTGTAAAAAATACAGTCCCAGAGCCCTGGACAACCTTCCCCAATTCAATCATGAATCGATTGATCCTCTCCTTGGTAATGGGCTGGCGCATTTGGATTTAAGGGTATGTCCACAGATGCTGCACGAATATATTTAGGCAGCTAGCGGTGCGTCAAACCAGCGTCCGTGCTCCTTGATGAGGTCCACAAGGCGCTCGACGGCTTCTTCTTCGGGGATGTTGAATTTCACCGCTGTCTTGCCGACATAGAGGTTAATTTTACCAGGAGCACCACCCACGTAGCCGAAGTCAGCATCAGCCATTTCACCGGGGCCATTGACGATGCAGCCCATGACGGCGATGCGGACACCTTTAAGATGGCCCGTGGAGGAGCGGATCTTTTGCGTGGTGCTTTGCAGGTTGAAAAGGGTGCGGCCACAACTTGGGCAGGCCACATAATCCGTCTTGAATATGCGGACTCCGGCGGCTTGAAGAATATTGTAACTGATGCGGAGAGACTGGCCTGGAGCCTCTTCTCCACTCACGATGACGGCATCACCAATGCCATCACAAAGCAGAGAGCCGATGTTGGTGGCTGCCGTGAGTAGCGTGGCATTAAAATCCGCAGAGGTTGTGGCTTCGCCAGCCAAGCTGTCTTTGAGCAAGATGGAATGGCGCGCATCCAGCTTGGCCGCTAGCAGACGGAAGGCATGGATGGTGGGCAAATCGAGCCCATCTTCCACCGTAACAAGCTTTGCGTCCACCGAGGCGTTCAAGTCATGAAGGGCACTATCAAGACGTGGATCAATGGCCACCACGCCGCTGTCTTCGATCACGATTTCGGGTTTAAAATCTCCAAGTTTGTCGAGCTTATGGGCCACAGCGTCCCACTTCCGACGAGATGTGAATACGGCCACGGTGGCACCACCGCCGACTTCCACGCCATGCACTTGCAGCCTATCCGTAGCACGGCGGCTGTAGATGAAGGGGTCATAGCTGATCGGCAACGAGGTGCTGGTAGCCCCACAGCGGCCTTCACGGACACCTTCCTTGACGGACTTCACCAGGGCCTGTGCCACAGGAATTTCATGCACCGCATCCTCGGTTAAGGAAACGCGAATGGTGTCGCCAATGCCATCTGAAAGCAGCGAGCCAATGCCGATGGCACTCTTGATGCGACCATCTTCGCCATCGCCAGCTTCAGTGACTCCGAGGTGGATTGGATAATTCCAATCGCCTCCCAAATCATTCAGGTGAGCCACCAGCAGGCGATAGGCCTCAATCATGACCTTGGGATTGCTGGCCTTCATGGAGAAGAGGAAGTTGTGATAATCATTCGCGCGGGCAATGCGGGCGAATTCCAGAGCGCTCTCCACCATGCCGTGCGGTGTATCACCGTGGCGATTCATGATGCGGTCACTGAGGCTGCCATGATTGGTGCCGATACGCATGGCGCGACCCAGTTTTTTGCACTGTTCCACCAGAGGTACAAATTGAGCCTCCATGTAGGCCACTTCCTCAGCGTATTCCGCGTCTGTGTATTCTTTGACCGCGAATTTCTTTTTGTCGGCGTAGTTACCCGGATTCACGCGGACTTTTTCCACCCATTTCACGGCTTCCATAGCGGCGTCCGGTTTGAAATGGATATCCGCAACTAAAGGCACATCACAACCTGCGGCACGGAGGCCATCACGAATGTGCTGGAGGTTTTCAGCAATCACGCGCGTCTGGGCGGTTACACGCACGATTTCACAACCGACGGCGGCTAGTTCCAGAGCCTGCTGGATACAGGCCTCAGCATCACGAGTGTCACTGGTCAGCATGGACTGCACCCGAATCGGGTTGCCCCCACCAATGCCCACGTTTCCCACGGTCACCACACGTGTTTCGCGGCGTTGGTAGTGGTAGAGATCAGGACAGTAACGGAGCAGACTGGTGGCGGTCATTGTGACCACAACAAACCCCAAGGTAGCGTCTGTGCAATCAGGAAGGCATGGTGGTGCCCTTGCAAATTTCAGCAATCACTGGATTCCGCCTAAAACACGGAACCCAGGCAAAAGGTGCGCCACTTACTTCGCTGCTGGCCGCTGGTCTTTAGGCAGCCAGCCGATCTCTTCGGCCAAATTGCTCTTTTCCCCTTTGCTGATGAAAATATCTCCGAGGTCTTTGAAGGTGACAAAGAAGATGAACCCAAAAAGGGTCAAAGCACAGGCTGTCTGCACCCACTCGAGCGCCCGCGAATGCAGTGGTTTTTTGCGCAACGCTTCGGCGATGGCCATGGTGATGTGGCCGCCGTCCAGCACAGGGAAAGGCAGCATGTTCATGATGGCGAGGTTAATGTTTAGCACGACGCTGAACCAAAGGATCTGCAAGAGGGCTGCAGGGTCCTGGAGAAGGTTGTAGTACACACGACCAATGCCCACCGGACCACTCATGTGGGCCACACTGATGTCTGATTTACCGGAGACCAGCTTGCTGATCATGCTGAACATGCTGCGCGCGGCGTCTGAAACCTGCTCAGGCACCCCTGGATAATACAATTTCCGCTCTCCCGTGGCATGCCATTCAATGCCCACCATGATACGAGGCTCGATTTTGGATTTCCAAACGTCTGGAACGCGAGGAATGAGGGTGACAGGTATTTCGCTGGCCACTCGGGTGCTCTTATCTTTTCTTCTGACCACCACCTTCACCTCTTTGTTTGCCTTATTTTCTAGATACTCGGCCAACTGAATGGGACTCAAGAGGGCAATGCCATCCACGCTGAGCATTTCATCACCCGGCAATAACCCTGCGTCCGCAGCAGGGCTGTTTGCAGAGATCTTCCCGATCATAGGTGTGGATTTACCCGAAATGCCCACTTCCCGGAAGGCGGGACGCTCAAAAATACTCTTCCACCAAGAGGTTTCCTTTTTTTCCAGATCTGGCCACTTGGCAGAAACTTTTACCGTCTTGAGTCCTTCTCCAGGTCGATCAACCTCAAAGGCAATATCTTCGCCTTCGCTAGCGACGATACCCCAGCGGACGCTGTCCACAAAACCTTCAAAACGACGGATAGGCTGACCATCGATGGCCTTGATGACATCTCCTGGGAGCAAGCCCGCCTTACCCGCAGGGCTGTCTTTGACCACATAACCGATGGTGGTGGTCACAAAGGCTTCGGATTGGGGTTTACCCAGCCAGCTCACCAAAAGGGCAAACACACAAGCCAAGCCAAAACTGAACAAGGGGCCTGCAAAAGCGACGATGATTTTGTCCAATGGCGTGATGGGAGGCAGCGGCTCATCGCTGGTGGATTCTCCTTCGATAGCGTCCATGGGAGCCATTTGGGGCAGTTTCACATAGCCACCTGCAGGGATGCTACCCAGGCCGTACTCCACCCCGTTGATGGTTTTTTTCCAGATGGGTTTGCCAAACCAAATGTAAAAAGCCTCCACCTTTAGCCCGCGCCAGCGTGCGGCCAGGAAGTGACCCCATTCATGGACGAGAATCATCAAATTGAAGACCAGCAACACCTCCAAAATAAGGATGATGATGCGGATCGTTTCACCGACTGGGCCAAGAGAGGAAAGCCATTGCATAAGAGTAAAGTCAATACGCGCCACAACGGCGCAGAGATGATAAGCTAACACCCAAGGACAGGAGGGCAATCTCCCAAATGCCTAAGTTCTAGAAATTCACAGGTAGTTCACCTGCGACGCGCCACCATGATGCTGGTCGTGGATGGGTAAAAGAGATACCCAAACCCGAAATCCACGGGCTGAACGCGGTGCCGACCGCTGGAATAGGCGGCCATCAAATCCGGCTGCTGCTGGCCGAAAATCCCCAAAGTCCCCTGGTAGTTGCCATAGAGGTCCACGGTTAGCCCAGCATTGATTAATTCCCGATAAGGGACGCCCGAAGGATCCTGCACCAGACCTGCGGTGGAGTGGGTCAGGTAATGACGGATGTTTGAAAAACCACTGTCGTGCATCAGGTATGAAGCACTTTTCACCAAGGCTGGCGGGTAGCCCTGCTTGGCCACAAAAGTCAGGAAGGCCCCGCCTAGCCGAGTGCTGCCATTGGAAAGGTCCTGGCGGAAATAAAACAGGCGCTTCATGCCGCCCAAGCCACTGTGAAAGCGAATCATCAAGCCAGGAGCAGAGCCTCCCGTAACCCCAGTCAGCACCGGGGTACCTGTCCCATCTAACTGAACAATATCCACACTATCCACCGTGGCACCCGTGCGCGCCAAAAAGGCCAACAAGATGGGCAAGGTGCCACGAAAGCGCGTGGATTGCAGATCATTGCGCATGTCTTTGGTGACAAAGTACCCCGCATCCATGATGCTGGTGAGGGAATTCCGCAGACCATTGAGGCCTACGGCCACTTCCCCCGGAGTCAACGTGCGGAGATCCGGCAATGGTTCAGCAGGCTCCAGCCCACAAAGGATGTAAGTTTCTGCCGAGGGAAAAAGCTCCTGAGCGAAAAGGAAATCTGGACCGCTGAAGGGGTAAAACATGGCGCGGTAGCGCTGGAGGTCTGCTATTTCCTGCCCTGCCCAGGCGTGTACTTTCTGGCCGCGCCCCAAAGTATGCTGACGCCAGAGTGCATTCATTTGCTGCTGATGGTAGGGCCAAGCCGAGGAATCACGCACCGCAGCAAAAGCACTCTGCCCACCGTAGGCCTCCATCCCGGCCAACATTCGGGCCACGTCATTGATCGCAGAAGCCCGGACTGGCACGTTCAAAGCCCCTGCCCCTGCAAAGAGGCTGCCACGACCCGCCGATTCTGCCCGACGAACGGTGACCGAAATGCCCTCCTCTGGCAGTTGGCAACTGCTCAGGACAGAGCAAAACAAGGCTAAAGGGAGAATTGCACGTTTCAGGGATAGGGGCGGCATAGCGGCCCTGTTATGTATCAGGAGGCGTGCCTTCTCAAAGTCCCTATTGGCGACGACACCTACGTTTATTTCGACTGAATTTGTTGATTATGGCTATTCAGCGAAAGCTTTTCACCCTGCTTAATCATCAATCTCAAGCCTACTCTGAATGCGCCGACGTGATGGGTTTTTTCCAAATCGGCACTCGGGTTTTGACTTCTTTTAGATACCAGCGGCAGAGGTCAAAGGCCTCCGCGCTGTGTTTGGTCCGCACCCAAATGAGAATGGAGGGCTCTTCTGCTGCCACGAAACCCAACCGATGCTGAATGAAGGCCTCGTGAGGGCCGTGATCCTGCCGACCTTGAGCCAATAATTCTTCCAGCATGCGGCCAGCCATGGGGAGGTAAGCGCTGTACTCAATGCCGGAGATCTGGCCATCACCCTCCATTTCCCGCACCACCCCCAGGAAACGTACCTCGGCCCCTAAACCGGGACCAAAAGGAGCGGTGGAGTCTGGGATGGGGTTTGATGAAAGAAGGTAGGACACGATGAAGAAAGGGTTTCTGTAAACGCAAGTTGTGCAAAATCCATCCTGAGCTGGAAAAGTCCACGGTGCTGGCCATGAGTTTATGATATGGACCCTGTGGGAACTCTCTATCATGATCTTGGCGAAGAACGCCTGCGCCGCCTCGTGGCTGCCTTCTACCAACGAGTGCGTGAAGACGACCTCATTGGCCGAATGTATCCACCCGATGACTGGGAAGGTGCCGAAAAACGACTGGCCGACTTTCTGATTTATCGTTTCGGGGGGCCGCAGACATACATCGAAGAACGTGGGCACCCGAGGCTGCGTGGACGGCACATGCCGTTTTCCATCGGAGTGGCCGAGCGTGATCGCTGGTTAGCACTCATGGGAGCGGCCATGAATGAAGTGGCAATCCCTGAGGCTCAGGCCCCAATTATCAGTTCCTTTTTCGCCCAAATCGCCGACTTTATGCGCAACCGGGAGGAACAACCATGAAACCTGAAGCCCTCGTCTTGGCCCCCTTGCCAGACTTTTTAATGCAGCCCTTGCAGGAAGTCTGTGTCTGTCATGACTACTTTCATGCGCAAAATAAGGACATTTTGCTCAATGAAGTCAGTACCCACATCCACGCCATCGTCATGGCGGGAGGCAGTGTCGCTCCCGTGGAGTTGCTGGAGCAACTGCCAGGACTCAAAATCATCAGCGTTTTTGGTGTCGGCTATGATGGTGTCCCCGTGGACTACTGCCGGCAGCGGGGTATCCAAGTGACCAATACACCGGATGTGCTGACGGATGATGTGGCGGATATTGCCGTGGCACTGGTGCTGATGGCGAGTCGGCGGCTGGGGCAGGCGGAGCGTTTTTTGCGGGCCGGTGAATGGGCACGCGGGGCATTCCCTCTGGCACAGGCCTTGCGTGGCAAAACGGCAGGCATTCTGGGGCTTGGCCGCATTGGCAAAGCCATCGCCGAACGACTCAGTGCCCACGGGTTAAAAATCGCCTATTTTGGGAGGCACCCGCAACAGGTGGCGTACGAGTATTATGATTGCGTGAAGAAGCTCGCCACAGCATCGGATTTCCTCATCGTGGCCTGCCCCGGCGGCATGGCGACGAAGCATCTTGTGAATGCGGAGGTACTCGCAGCCTTAGGCCCACAGGGGACGCTCATCAACATCGCCCGTGGAAGTGTGGTGGATGAACAGGCGCTGGTGGCTGCCCTGGAGACAGGAAGCCTTTGGGGAGCGGGACTGGATGTCTTTGAAAACGAACCGCAAGTACCGGCAGAATTGATGGGTTCTGATCGTGTTGTTTTGCTACCTCACGTAGGCAGCGCCACACATGAAACCCGACTGGCCATGGCAAATCTCTGTGTGGGTAACGTGGCGGCGCACTGCTCAGGACAGCCTCTTTTGACGCCGGTTTTTTGATTCTTTTTCTTGGTCAATTCCTGAGTTGTCAGACTTGTGGTTAAGTTACAACTTCACCGCATGAAACTCCTTCTTGCTGCGCTCTTAGCCGCCATCATCTCATTTACCTGGGGCTTTGCCTCCTGGATGCTTATGAGCTGGCATGAGACGGGGATGCACGATTTCAAAGACGAAGCGGCAGTGACAGAAGTCATCAAGGCGAATGCGACCTATGGAACTGGGATCTACATGCTGCCTTATCCTAGAAAAGCGGTCTCTTATGCCGACCCCGCCGAACAGAAAAAGCTGGATGCCAACCATGAAAAAGCCAAAACCGAAGGTCCCTATCTGTATGCGATCCTACGTCCAGGGCGGCTTGACTGGGATATGAATGTCAACATGGCCTGGAGTTTTGGTCGGTCCTTCCTCGCCGCTTTGCTCCTGGGGGCCATGCTGAGCCAGACGGTTTTGACTTTTCCTGGACGACTCGCTTTTTGCGCGGCGGCAGGTTTGTTCGCAGGGGCCGTCTGCATTTTACCCCAAATGATCTGGTTTGAACTGCCCACACGAGAAGTCGTGATCGGCATGACGGATTACTTCATTGAATGGCTTCTAACGGGGATTGTCCTGTCTCTCATGCTAGGAATTGAGCCTACGGAACGTGATTTGCGCTAACCGTTCCGGCCACTCTGCCTGCACCGTCGCTTGCATCCTGGCCACCTGCCCTTATTCTCGTACCCCCAATTAAATACGTATGAACCAGCTCGATCAGCTCAAGCAGCACACCATCGTCGTGGCCGATACTGGCGACTTCGAGGCCATGAAGGCCTACAAGCCCCAGGACGCCACCACCAATCCTTCTCTTATTCTTCAGGCTTCACAGAAAGCTGAATACAAATCGCTGGTCGATCAAGCCATTGCTGAATACAAAGGCGGTTCCCTTACAGGTGCAGCCAAAGTGGAAGCCATCATGGATCGCATCTTGATCCTCTTTGGTCTGGAAATTCTTAAAATCGTCCCAGGACGCGTCTCCACAGAAGTGGACGCCCGCCTTTCCTTTGACACTCAGGGCAATGTGGACAAAGCCCGCCACCTGATCGGCATGTACGAGAAGGCAGGCATCGGCCGTGAGCGCATCCTGATCAAGATCGCCTCCACCTGGGAAGGCATTAAAGCGGCTGAGATCCTTCAGAAAGAAGGCATCAACTGCAACCTCACTCTCCTTTTCAGCTTGGCTCAAGCTGTGGCCTGCGCTGAAGGCGGCATCAAACTGATCTCCCCCTTCGTCGGTCGTATCCTCGACTGGCACAAGAAGAGCACTGGCAAGGACTACGGCCCGACGGAAGATCCCGGCGTGGAGTCCGTGACCCAGATTTACAACTACTACAAGCACTTCGACTACAAGACTGAAGTGATGGGTGCGAGCTTCCGCAACAAGGGTGAGATTACCGAACTGACTGGCTGCGACTTGCTGACCATCAGCCCAGGTCTCCTCGGCGAACTCCAGGCTTCCGAGGAGCCTCTCACGGCCAAGCTCAACGCCGCCAACGCGAAGTCCCTTAAGATTGAGCGTATCGGCAGTGACGAGAAGACCTTCCGCTGGCTCTTCAACGAAGACGCGATGGCCACAGAAAAAACGGCTGAAGGCATCCGCAACTTCGGCAAGGACATCGTGAAGCTGGAAAAGCTGATCGAAGCCGGTCTGTAAAATTGGAACGGGGACAAGCCCCATCATTCTACCAGGCGCGATTCCGAAAGGGATCG
>JAOZVT010000577.1 GCA_025869455.1 Prosthecobacter sp. | reverse complement strand
AATAAAGGATGATTCTTGTTATTCCTATGCGGGACACGATGCCGTGAGGAACGAAGGATTCTTGAGTGGCATTAGTGAGCCGCGGATTGCTATACAAGTGGAAGGCCTGATGACTGAAGCTCTGATAGATACAGGCGCTTGCGTATCTGTCATCGAATGTCAACTCATTCAGAAGATGTCGGGGATTCGCAGAGGAACTGAAAAGGGCAAATGTCTTCGAACGGCAGACGGATCTGAGTTCCAGATGGAAAGGGATGCTACGTTGAAGATCAGAGTCGGCAATCAAATGATAGATTGGATATTTCAAGTCTCTCCTAAATCGTTGCCGGCTCCTGTCATCATTGGTTGGGATATGATACAACAATATGATATAAAACTATTGCCTCAAAAAGGGTTGTTGCGAGTGGAAGCTCAAGATATGGCTTTGAAGTCAAAAGAGAAGGGACTGATCCGTTGTCGTAGGTCTGTAACTATTCCTGCGGGAGTCACCGTCGCCGTCGCTTATGAAACTCGACGGAACGAAAACGGAAGGTCTCAATGGATGATTGATGAAGTTGACAACATTCAACGTATCGTTGTTCTGAGGGGAGTGCATAACAGAGACGACCCTCTACTCGTATTGGTTCATAATACCTCCGATGAACCATTCTTGCTGGAGAAGGGACGAGTGATCGGTTCTATATCCGATGTACCGCAGCAGTTGCTTGCCCCCATCATGGAAGCCAATGATAGGTACAGTGAGACCATAAGGTTACCGGTCATGAACCGCAGTGGTGGTTGGGAAGGAAGGCCATCCTTTGAATTCATACAATATGATCCCAGTTTAGCGGCTGAATCTCGACAAAAACTCCAAGAGTTTGTCAAAAATGAAGCACGGGAAGTCTTTGAAGAAACTATTTCAGGAGTGTCAAACCTCGCTGCAATGCCCATCGATCTGGTAAACGAAGGAGAGAATGTCGTGTGGAGGCCTGGGATGAGGGTTCCATATAAATGGAGACCGTTTGTCGAACAGAAGTTGATAGCCCTGGGTAAGAT
>JAOZVT010000576.1 GCA_025869455.1 Prosthecobacter sp. | reverse complement strand
ATTGATGCAGATATATGCTAATTGTTTATTAAGTCAATTGTTCCACCGTCATGCCAAGTCGCCAAATATCAACACTTGGCTCGCGGCGGCCGAAGCTAAGGGAACCCAGGATTGAAGCTTCTCCATATTTACGCGTGTTGGAGTGATAACGGTCATGGATCGTTGATCTTTGGCGTGGGACAGGGCGTTCCTAATCTGTCTCAAGGTGGTGGATAACGCGCTGATTCCAGACACGCAAAAATCATCTGATTTCCAGCCCGGCTTAGCAAGTGCATCCACGGAGAAACCACCCTCAAATACACACTTCTGACTGAAAAATTCCAGGTTCGCGCTTATTTCCTTCCAGATGACGTGGGGATCCACGGTCTCGCGAAGAACAGCGTCAACTTTTACCGTGTCGTGCATTTTGCTTTCAGAAACTAGTTCAATAATTTTCTGACTCGATGAATCGAGAAATTCGTTTGCGTTCGGGGCCGCCAAAATCTTTTTGATATTCTTCTTAATTTTTTCGTCAACGTATGTCATCGCGAAGTTTTCGATGATTTGATAGCAGTACAAAAAACGACGCGCGGGATCCCCAGTGCGGGACGCCTCCCAAAATTTTAGAAGATTGTCATCGATCGATCGAGAACGAATCTCCTCTGGAAAGATGTCGAACGCAAAGCGCTTTTGAGGCTGTTTTGCTACGTTTTCTGAACGAGGTGAGTGGACTAAGACGACCGGTGACAGAGCATCAAAATACGTCATATAGAAATTTAGATGATTGATCACCTCTAGGACAATATCGTCCTCCCATGTGAGACCGTCCACCCAGAACGACAACGGACTCATTCCGACCGTGACTTTCGGATCACCTAGCAAAAATTGCCGGAATGATCCCAAGTTTCGATTATGAGCTCCACCCATCGTTGAAGGGCCTGTAGATCGAAAACATTTTGCGATGGTTAGAAGCTCCTCACTCGATCTCGCATATTCACACGAATGCTGACTGCCTCGGTGATGAAAAACAAATTTGCGAGCAGCAAGTTCCTTGTA
>JAOZVT010000575.1 GCA_025869455.1 Prosthecobacter sp. | reverse complement strand
GTGCGCTCTAATACGATTTTGCGTTACAGACTGGCGGAATTCTTCCAATCAAGTGAGTCGCGCTTTTGCCATGAGGGACTCAGCTATTTGAAAGGCGGGCTAATCAACGTATGCCACTCTGTGGCAGCAGACACAGGCAAGATGCCTGTGCTCCATGCTAGAGATTTCATGAGTGCCCATAACACCAGTCCCTGTGGTTAAATCGTATAACTAGCTCTTCATTCGTAATCGCATAGGTGTAGCAATTTTGCGAATATTTGCATATAAGAGTCTTGTTTTTATAACGGTGCATCTGATGGGTTGATTATGTCCGTTTTTGGAGCATTATTTAAAAATACCATACTTCGGAGATGCCTAAAGTTAGCCGCCCGCCCCCATCGTCAGACAATCTCTTCATCGGGACACCTGGCCCAGTGACGGGTAATCTGTTGCAACAGATGGAGGAGAGGCGGGCTTGGAGATCTCAAGAGATGACTTCACCACACCTCTGGGTGTTGATTTCGGTTTTGGGGGATTTGGTTATGGCCGTGGCGGCAGGCTATGCGGCTTACTGGCTGCGGTTTCATTCGGCGCTGAAAGACTTTGGGAACTGGGATTACATGGCCTTGCGTCAATATACGAGTCACATGGCGTTGGGCAGTTTGTCTCTGCTTTTAGCTCTCGGCTGGCAGGGGATTTATCATCGCAATATGCTGTTGAGGAATCGTTGGATAGCCTCTAAAATGGCCAAGGCGGTACTCATCTGGACGCTTAGTTTCTTAGCGATCACTCTGACGCTGAAACTGGAGCCTCCCATTTCGCGTGTTTATGTGGGGTTGTATGGGGCATGTGGCCTGCTTTTTTTGTTAGGCTGGCGGCTGCTTTTTAATGCTTTTCTGCATGCCCCCACGCGCATTACAGCACTCCAACAACGTACGTTGTTTGTAGGCTGGAATGAAGATGCTCAGCGTCTATGGCGAACGCTTAGTCAAGATACAGCTCATGCCTTTAATTTGATCGGCTGGGTGGATGCATCAGGAGATCGGAAGAGCGTCG
>JAOZVT010000574.1 GCA_025869455.1 Prosthecobacter sp. | reverse complement strand
CGGCTTGATCTCGGCGGTGGCGTTCGCGACCATTCTGGCGGTTGTGGCGGGTCTGACTCTGGCCGGTGCTTCGGCTGTGTCTCACGACCTGTATGCCAGTGTGATCAAAAAGGGCAAGGCGAACGAGAAGGACGAGATTCGTGTCTCGAAGATCACCACCATTGCCTTGGCATTGCTGGCGATTGGCTTGGGCATCCTGTTCGAAAGCCAGAACATTGCGTTCATGGTTGGCCTGGCGTTCTCCATCGCGGCGAGCTGCAACTTCCCGGTGCTGCTGCTTTCGATGTACTGGAAGAAGCTGACCACTCGTGGTGCGATGATTGGCGGCTGGCTGGGGCTGGTGAGTGCGGTTGGCTTGATGATCCTTGGCCCGACCATCTGGGTGCAGATTCTGCATCACGAGAAGGCGATTTTCCCTTACGAGTATCCGGCGCTGTTTTCGATGATCATTGCTTTCATCGGGATCTGGTTCTTCTCGATTACTGACAAGTCGGCGGCTGCGGATAACGAGCGTGCGCTGTTCTTCCCGCAGTTTGTGCGTTCGCAGACTGGGTTGGGGGCGAGTGGGGCGGTTTCGCATTGATGGTTTGATGGTTTTGTAATGTTGTGCTGAATGCCCCGGTTGAGAGATCGGGGCATTTTTTGTGGGCGGTTATCGGCTTGAGCTGTGTACATATCCGTTGCTGCGGTAACGGCGGTTTAGGGTTTCGCCCTTACGGCGACTCACTTTTTTCAAACGCCAAAAAAAGTAAGCAAAAAACGCTTGCTCCTACGTACGGCCCGCTCGCTGGGGCTCGGGGTTCCTTCCGACGTCGCCTTACAGATCAAGAGCTGCAGCCGAGCTAACGCTCATCCTGTTGAGTGGTGAGGAGCGCAGCGTGCTCGGCTTTGGATTTGTGGTGGAGCTGCCCCTCACCCCAGCCCTCTCCCGAGGGAGAGGGAGCCGATTTGTGGGCTTGTCAAAATCTGAGTTCGACTCGGTATTTCACATCGAAGTAGCTCTCCCAAACACCCCGGTCAGTCTCCTTTTCCTCAT
>JAOZVT010000573.1 GCA_025869455.1 Prosthecobacter sp. | reverse complement strand
CGCTGCGGATAGGGCGTATAATCCGCACGCGCATTTTCCACATGACGCTCGCGGCCCGTCACCACCCAGGTGCGCGCGGGGTCCACCTGACCTGATTTATCTGACTTCAAAAGGGGCCACAAACTGTGTCCGGTCATCACTTCAGGGATGGTGACACCACCCGCCTCCAGATAGGTCGGAGCCAGATCCGTAAGATTCACAAAGTCCTCCACAATGCGCCCGCCTTTGACCCCTGGACCGCTGATGGCCAAACACACGCCAGTGCCGAAGTCATAGAGATTACATTTGCCATGCAGAAAACCAGGAGCGCCGTGGTCACCACTGATGACGATCAGTGTGTTATCCATTTGCCCAGATTTTTCCAACTGCTCCAGCAACACGCCGATGCTGTGATCCCACGCCTGAACTTCACCCAAGTAATCCGCCAAATCCTCACGGACTTCAGGCACATCAGGTAAAAAGGGCGGCATTTTTCCCTTCAGGCTATCAGGATCAATGTCCCACAATTTCTTACCGCTCCCTTTCGTCCAAGTGCGATGCGTATTCGTGGCACCAAACCAATAACAGAAAGGCTTGCCCTCTTGGTTTGCTGTCATGAAATCATTGAAATTATCCCGCACTTCAGAGTAAAGCTCCTCTTTGGCCGCCTCCAGAGGCTTGCCCTCATCCACCAGCTTCGTCACGTTTTGAGAGAACTGATTGAAACGTCCGCCTGCCTTTTGATACGCATAAGTTTGCCCGCCATAGGGCGCATCCGCCGGATCTCCAGGCCCCCACACTTTGTATGTCTTGCCAATGTGATATCCTGAGTCACGCAGCAGCAGAGGATAAGCCGGGATCTTGTCATTCCAAACCGCACCACGAAGGATGGCACCACGTTCCGTCCGCCAAAAGTACTGCCCTGAAAGCAATGAACTGCGGCAAGGTGTACACGAAGGAGCATTCACATGCGCATTGCGAAACAAGACCCCTTTGCGTGCGATCTTGTCAAAGTTCGGTGTGCTCACCACATCGTTGATCGTCCCCTTGCCATTGAGCTCTGCATTGATGCTGGCATAGCGGCCCCAATCATCGGCAAAAAAGAACAGGATATTGGGACGCGGGGTGGCTGCGGATGCCGCGTAGGGCATCACGGCAGCCAAAAGCAGAGACAGAGCTATAAGACGGCGAATCATAGGAAAAGTGGAAACGTGAAATATCCACCGAGCTTTCGGCGGATATAGACACAGTTTCATCCCTTCCCTGCCTTGGCTACTTCTGCCTCAGCAATCGCACATGTTTCAGGTCCATGACCTGTGCTCCAGGCATGGAAAGAGCTTCCAAGGTCAGCTTCACTGGCCCTTGAGTCAGTTTCAGCGTCCCGAGTTTCAGCGTGGCCCATTCGCGATTGCGATAACGTGCCTTTCCTTTTTCATCGCGATGCGGCAACTGAATGTCTTGGATGGGTGCTGCCTCCACCGTGCCATCCAGACTGGATTCCCCTGCCGTGACACTGATGATGGAACCTGCGTCTTCTTCTGGGCAATCGTAAGCTATTTCTACTTCGTAATCACCAGCCTTCACCGCATCCAGCTCAAACCAAATCTTTGCTTTCGCATCCGTCCAGTGTGTCAGCCAATCATTGGCAAAACCCGGACCTGAAGCAAACTCCAGAGGTGCATCGAAGTAACTCTGCGGGGCGTGTAGCTCCACGGGGTTCTGCTCATCATAACCCACGGCTAAAGGGTAACGTTGCAGGCCTTCACTGGAGATATCCTTGAACCACGCATCGTATTGCGCACTGAGTTCTTTCACGATCATCGGATGATCCACTGCAATGTCCTCTTTCTGACCTGGATCTGTCTCCATGTCATAGAGTTGCCAAGATTTGGCACTGCCATCATTGGCCTTAGCACTGGAGCCACCGGAAGGCCCCTTGATCTCGCGCACAAGGCGATACCTCTGCGTGCGCACGGCTCCAGGAAACTTATTGGTTTCATCAATGGGATTGTGGGTAAAAAGCGTGCGCTCAGGCCAGGCGGCATCATCCGCATTCTCCAAAAGTAGCCGTAAGCTGACACCATCCACCTTGGGACCAGCGGGAGTTTTCACACCGCACAGATCCACTAGCGTGGGAAACAGATCAATGTGTGAGACGATGGATTTCACCACATGTGGCTGCCACTTTCCAGCGGGCCAGCGCATGAACAAAGGCACTCGGCTGCCACCTTCATGCACACTGGTTTTCCCACCACGCATGCCAGCATTGTACGTCTTTACTCCAGCGGTGCCGCCATTATCCGTTAGAAAAAGGACAATGGTGTTCTCCGTCAGTTTTAATGTGTCTAGATGCGCCAGCAGACGCCCCACATTGTCATCCATGTTTTCACACATGCCGTAGAAGGCTGAGAGAGTGTCATCAAACCCCTTGGCCTTGAATTTATCAAAGTAAGCGTCAGGCACTTGATAGGGTGAATGCGGCGCATTGTAGGCGAGGTAGCAAAAGAACGGCTTCGCTTGGTTGGCACTGATGAACTTCATCGCTTCATCCGTCAGCACGTCACTGATGTAGCCGTGCGTCTTCTCCGGCGTGGTTCCACGCAGCAATGTGGCATCAAAGTAATTGTTCCAATGCCCATTGTTGAATCCAAACACATCCTCAAAGCCCTGACCTTGTGGTGTAAAAGGATACTGCTCGCCATTGTGCCACTTGCCGATGCAAGCGGTACGATATCCAGCGCCCTTCAAAGCTTCGGCCATTGTGACTTCGCTTGGTTTCATTGCCTCGCGATTATGAGTCACCCCGTGGCAGCCAGTGCGTAACGGCCAACGTCCTGTCAGCAAAGCCGCACGAGTCGGTGCACAAAAGGAGTTCACATAGAAACGCTCAAACTGCACCCCGCTTTGACCCAGCTTGTCCACATTCGGCGTCTGAAGATGCCGATTCCCATGAATGGAAAAATCTCCATAGCCTTGATCATCGGTGACAATGAGCAGCACATTGGGCGATGCTGAAAAAGTAGGCCCAAGAATAACCAATGATGCTAATATACCGATCAGATACTTCATGAGATGACTCTATTCGAACTGAGGTTTCCCTGGAACCACACCTGCCACATGAGCATCCACAGCGGCCTGAAGTCGAGCAATCACCTCGGGATGATCCGCTGCGACATCGCGCTTTTCTGACGGGTCTCGGCCCAGATGAAACAGCAGCGGTGGGGTGTGAGATTCCGGCTTCGGTTGGCCATAGCCCGTCTGCGTTTTGAAGTGCATCTTCCACTCGCCTAAACGGCAGGCAAAAAGCTGATCCCCGCGATAATAAAAGAATGGACGTTCAGGAAGCGTCTTCGCCTCAAACAACAGCGGAGCCAAATCCTCACCATCCAGTTTCACGCCCGCAGGCTTCTCAGCACCCGACAGAGCTAGCGCCGTCGGATAGATATCCATGGCATTGGTCATCATCGTCGTCACCGCCGGCTTGATACGCCCAGGCATCCAGGCGATTCCGGGCACTCGCATGCCACCTTCCCAGGTGCTGCCTTTTCCATCCTTCAGCGGCCCTGCACTACCGCCCTGATTGCCCATGATCAGCCAAGGTCCGTTGTCACTGGTGAAGAAGACTAAAGTGTTTTCGGCGATGCCTTCTTTCCTCAAAGAATCCAGCACCTGCCCCACGCTCCAGTCCAGTTCCTCGACTGCATCACCAAAGATCCCAGCGCGACTTTTATCCTTAAACGCTGGTGAAGCAAACAACGGCACATGCGGAAAGGTATGTGCGAAATAAAGAAAAAATGGCCCCTCTTTTTTCTCCTGGATAAATTTCACAGCTTCCTCCGTGTAGCGCCGAGTCAAAGTGGTCTGAACCGCAGGTTGTTCAATGATCTCTCCATCGCGCAGCAACGGAACATTCCAGCCATCTTCCGGTGGCGTGGCCGAGCCTGAAGAGCCTTTAGGCAATCCAGCGCGCCCATCCATGTCATTGGAGTAAGGCAGACCAAAACTGTGATCGAACCCCTGATCCAAAGGCCGCGAGCCTTCATGAATCCCCAGATGCCACTTGCCCACATGAGCCGTGGCATACCCCTTTTCCTTCAGAGCTTCCGCCAGCGTGATTTCAGCGGCAGGCAGGCCCCCTTCGGAATTTGGAAACAACACCCGCCGATTCCCACACATGCCGCTGCGGATGGGATAACGTCCCGTCAACAAAGCCGCCCGACTGGGTGAACAAACCTCCGAGGCTGAATAGAAATCCGTAAATCGTATCCCCTCCGCCGCCATGCGATCCAGATTCGGCGTGCGAATGATGGGAGACCCATAACAGCCCAGATCCCCGTATCCCAGATCATCGGCAAAGATGATGATCACATTCGGTTTTGCAGCAGATGAATCCACCCGCATTGCGCCTAACAAAACAAGTGTCAGCGCAAAGCAAGCGCCGCCTTTGATGAGGGTTCGTATCATAGTCATAAGATTGAAATCAAGTTAGGCAAGCGCCAAGCCTAGCCGCATCAGAAAGGAATCAGGCAGCGCAGGGAATCATAACGCCTGTATCACTAGCGATATTGCTAGCAACGGTCAGACACCCCGAGCATTCACGGCAAGCCTTACTCCTCCTTCTTCTTTTTACCTTTCTTCACCAGCGGAAAGTCCGGTGATTCTGTGCGTGAGGCAGCCATCAGTTTTTCCAATTCGGCAACCATTTCAGGATGCTTGGCAGCGAGGTCCGTTGTTTCGCCAATGTCTTCAGAGAGATGGTAAAGCTGGATCGGCTTGCTAGGAGCCGCCCGATAGACTTTCCAGTCCCCTCTCCGCAGTGCCTGCTGAGGTGCTGCCTCCCAGTAAAAATGATCGCGTTTCTCTTGATCCGCTACCTGTCCAAACAAAGTCGGTAACATGGATACCCCGTCCAATCCCGCAGGCACCGACGCGCCAATGAGCTTGGCAAAGGTTGGGAACATGTCTGTGAAGTCCGAGATGTGATCACTGGTCGTACCAGCTTGGATCTTCCCAGGCCAACGTGCGATGAATGGCTCACGAATCCCACCTTCATAAAGCGAGAACTTCAGCCCTCTCAAGGGACCGTTGCTATCAAAGAAATCAGGATCTTGGCCCCCCGCTGTGATAGGGCCATTGTCGCTGGTAAAAATGACCAGCGTCTGATCAGCAATCTTCAATTCATCCAGCAGATCAAGCATGCGACCAATATCACGATCCATCCGCGTGATCATCGCCGCACGCACAGCCCGAGGCTGATCCTGTGGACAATAAGTCTTGCTACCTGGAAAGGCTT
The DNA here is from genome assembly GCA_025869455.1 of Prosthecobacter sp. GTDB lineage: Bacteria > Verrucomicrobiota > Verrucomicrobiia > Verrucomicrobiales > Verrucomicrobiaceae > Prosthecobacter. Next base: position 4,484 of record JAOZVT010000573.1, on the reverse strand, counting down.
TCGGCTCGGGCCACAGTCCCCGATACTCCTCCAAAGAGTCCTCAGGCACCGTGACCTCGGCATGAGGAATCGTGAAAGCTCCATAAAAGAAGAACGGCTCATCCTTGTGTTTGCGGATGAAGTTCAGAGCTTCTTGGGCAAACAAATCATGAGAATACACTGCCCGCTTGCCATTGGCGTTCTCAGGAATTTCCTGCCTTTGATCATTCCTCCATAAATGGTCAGGATAATAGGTGTGGGCATGGGTTTGATCCAGATAACCCAGGAACTCATCCACGCCTTTCTTCCACGGTGCTCCCGTGCTGTCTTCTAGCCCTAGCGCCCACTTCCCCACAGCTCCAGTCGCATAGCCTGACTGCTTGAACATTTGGGATAAAGTAAAGTCTTCCGGCAGCAGCGGCAGCTTGCAGTTCTCGCGGATGCGCCCATGCCCCGTATGTTTGCCCGTGAACAAAGCACAACGCGACGGATGGCAGGAAGGTGCCCCCGCATAGTGCTGAGTGAAGCGCATGCCTTGTTTGGCCAATTCATCGAGTCTGGGTGTATGAATCAGCTTTTGACCATAACTCCCCAGATCACCATAACCCAGGTCGTCAGCCAAAATGTAAATGACATTCGGCTTGGATACTTCCGCTGCATTCAGAAGTCCCAAAGATAGCAAAAGGAGTAAGCTGACGATTTTCATAGATTCAGTAAACGAGTTAGCGACAGGCACATTCACACCTCAGGGGTCTTGGCTTTTGCCGCCGTCTTTTTCTTCTTTTTACCTTTGCCACCCGCCGCCTTCTTCGCGGCTCTGGGCATGCTTTCCAGTGCTTTCATCTCAGTGGCCTGACCTTCATCACCCTGCTGTTTCATCCAGGCATCCAGCTTCCCACGAAGCTCATCGCGCACACTCGCTAGATTCTCATCATCAATCAGATTGCTGCGATTCCAGGGATCTTTATCGCAATCATACAACTCCTCTGCCACACGATGCTGATAGTCATGCACGAGTGTCTTGGCCTTCTCGTCACCCGCCTTCGCCATGTTTTCCCAGGTTTTAAAAATAGGATCACGAGTGGCCGCATTTTCGAACGTCTCGTTAGGCGTTAGGTTGAGGATGTAACGATAGCGTTCGTTTCTCACACTGCGGATGCCAAAATGATCCGATCCATTGTTGATGCCTCGCGTGGTTTGCAGCCCATAGACATAACTCTTGTGCGTCATCCGCTCCCCCTTCAACACAGGCAGAAAAGAACGCCCATCAAGAATCTCAGGAGCAGCCAATCCCGCCGCATCTAAAAAGGTCGGTACAATGTCCACATACTCAATCAAGGCCGCTGATTCCACCGCCGACTTGACCCGCCCCGGCCAGCGCACAATGCAGCCACTTTGCAGACCAGCATCATAGCAGGTCCACTTGGCAAAAGGGAAGGAATTCCCCTGCTCGCTGAGCACAATGACCAGCGTATTTTCCCGCATGGAATGCTGATCCAAGAGCGCTAAAAGCTCGCCCACTTGGGAATCAAAATAGGTGATTTCAGCCAAGTATTTAGAAAAGCCAGCGCGTGTATCAGGGGCATCCACCAACACTGGAGGCAACTTCAACGAAGCCGGCGGATACACACTCGCATCCCCTTTGGTCCAGGGCTCATGCGGCTCATGCGAAGCGGCGATAAATAGAAACGGCTTGTCCGTCTTCGCAGTCTCCTTCAGCACCTGGTCAAAGACCGCCGGATCAGGATTATCATCATCCGCTCGCGCTGAATACTCAAAGGGGAAAACCGATTTCGGATTGATGTGGGTCTTACCTGAGAGATGCGTTGTGTAACCCACAGGTTGTAAGTAATGGGCGATGCTTTTCACCCAATCATACGCCATCGTGTGATTCGGATAGGCCCCCGACTTTACCGGATAAAGACCCGTATAGAGGCAGTGACGTGTGGGCGAGCACATTGGCGCAGCTTGGTAGCAATGCGTGAACTTCATGCCCTCACTGGCCAGTCGGTTCAAATGAGGCGTCTTCGCCTGCCCACCATACACCTCCATATCCCGGTAAGTGCAGTCATCCGCAATGATGAGCAGCAGATTGGGTGCCTTTTCCGCCCGCAAAACAGGAACGCAGAGACAGCTAAGAAGCATCAAAAAAAGCAAACGCATAACAATAAGTCTATTCAAATATTAGCACCCACCTCGTTCACTTCCCTTCCTTTGCCCACTGTTTCATCAGGGCGATATTTTTGGCGATCTCAGGGTTCCCTTTTTTCAAATACTCCGCCATGTCGCTATCGTACATGGCTTCAGATTCAGGCCCCTTATCTTGAGTCTCCACCATCCAGTGATCCAACTGGGCACGGTGACTTTCCAGTGCCTCCCGGTAATCTGGATTCGCGGCCAGATTGGTCAACTGCCAGGGATCCCTTTGATAATCGTAAAGCTCTTCAGGCGCACGCTTCGGACTGAACAGCAGATCTTCCGACACGGAACTCAGCGTACCAGCCTCATGATCTGCTCGCAGAGCCTTCACAATGGCCTTGTTATCCTTATAAACATTCGGCTGTAAATGCGGACGTTCAGGATAAAAATTCCGAATGTAGAGATAATGATCCGTGCGCACACTGCGGATGCGTTCCACCGTTTCATCACAACGATCCCGAGCTGCAAAGATCGCGTCTCTAGGCTGGTAATCTTTGGCCAAAATATCCCTCCCCTGCATCACCGATGGAATGGGAATGCCAGCCGCCGCCAAAGACAGAGCCGCCATATCGATCTGCATGATTAGATCCTCACGCACCGCCCCTGCCGTGATGCCAGGGCCGCGCACAATGAAAGGAATGTGCGCCCCTTCATCATACAGAAACTGTTTCCCACGAGCATGACTGATCCCGTGATCGGTCATGAAAATAATCAGCGTATTTTCCAACAGTCCCTCATTCTTCAGGCGTTCCATCACCCGACCCACATGTAGATCCGTAAGTCTCACAGAATCCAGGTAAGCTGCCCAATCTTCTAACAACACCGGATCACGCGGATAGTAAGGAGGCAAGGTCACCTTCTCCAGATCCGTCGCACTGCCTAACTCAGCCTTGGCACGCGCAGCCAGGGCACGATTTGCCTCCAGCGTGTCTGCCCGCAGCTTGCCGCCATGAAGTTGTACCTGCATGAAGAACGGCTGATCTTTGCTACGTCCCGACCAGTCGTGGCTATCATACATGGCTGCATCCCACTCAAAATTGTAATCCGTTTTGCCCAACCGACCTTTGAGGTTCTTGCCACCTTTTTTACCTTTGGGCGCAGCAAAGGGCAGACCTCGAAAATCAAGATCTGGCAAGCCGCTGCCGATGCAGGTGTAGTAGCCTGCTTTCTGAAAAAGCATGGGCACAGGCTTCACCTCCTCAGGTAAATAAATCTTCAATTCGCCACGTCCACTGCGATGATTGTGCGCGCCAATCGTCGTCTGATACATGCCTGTGATCAAAGCAGAGCGACAGGCCGAACAAACAGGTGCCGTGATGTAAGCACGCGTAAACTTAGTACCCTCACTCGCCAAACGATCCACCTGCGGCGTCTGGATCGTCGTCTCCCCATAACAGGAAAAATTGGCAGACATATCATCCACCACAAACCAAAGAATGTTAGGCCGAGTCGGAGCCGCAAACGTGGACTGCAATAGAAGACAGCAAGAAAAAAGCAGGGAAAGAAGACGCATATTCACTTGGCTTTATCAGGATTGGCTTTGGCCCAGACACGATAGTCTTCCAGCGTGTAGAAGGTCTCATAACGATAGAGACGCCCGCCTTCCTCCACGAGGTCATTTGAATTAAAGCTCCACGCATCCCCATTCTTTTTCATCAGGGCAGCTAACTGAGCATCCAGCTTTTCGCGCAACTCGGCGGATGCAGGATCGGTGGCTAAATTGGTCATCTGATGAGGATCTTTGACATCATCAAACAACAGCCAAGGCTCATCCTCATACCGCGCATACGTATGACTGGCAGTCACCAGTCCACGCCAGGGTTTAACAATCTGATCAGGCTGATACGGCACAAAAATCTGCATCAGCACCGCCTCCGGCCCCTCTGTCATTTTTCCCAGAGCCACGCCCGAAAGGTCAGCTCCCTGCATCACCTTGGGAACTTCCATGCCTAACAAGGAAAGCAGCGTTGGAGCCATGTCCACATGACTGAATAAAGTATCCACCACACGCCCAGCTGGCACGTGGGAAGGCCAGCGAATGATGCCCGGCACACGGGCAGATTCATCATAAGGTTTACGTTTTCTCCGCAGCCCATGACTACCCAGCATGTCACCATGATCAGAGGTGAAAAGAATGATCGTGTTCTCATCAGCCCCAGTCTCCTTCAGCACCTTCAGCAATCTCCCCACCTGATCATCTATCGCGGTGATGGCTGCGTAATAGGCCCCCACCTCTTCCTTGCCACCTAAGGGGACAAAACGATTTGCCAAAGGACCACGGCGCAGCCCAGCTTTCGGCATTGGCC
>JAOZVT010000572.1 GCA_025869455.1 Prosthecobacter sp. | reverse complement strand
CCATTTGGCGGATGTGCCGCTGGAAATTGATCTTGAGAAATTTTCGGTGGAGATCAAGGGCAAAGTTGAAAAGCCGATGAAGCTATCGCTGGCTGATATCAGAAAGATGCCAGCGATAGAATTGATTGCTGTCAATCAATGCTCAGGAAACAGCCGCGGCTTTTTCTCGCCACGCGTGGCTGGTGGTCAGTTGGGCAATGGGGCTATGGGCAACGCTCGCTGGAAGGGCGTTCCGCTGAAGGCTGTGCTTGACAAGGCGGGCGTTCAGGCCGGTGCCAAGCAGGTTGTGTTCGGCGGACTAGACGGTCCTGTCAGCGACAAGACCCCGGACTTTGCCAAGGCACTGGATATCGAACATGCAAGAGATGGCGAGGTGATGTTGGCCTATGCCATGAACGGAGAGGACTTGCCTGTTCTCAATGGATACCCGCTACGTCTTGTCGTGCCTGGCTATTATGGCACCTACTGGGTCAAGCATCTCAATGAGATCAACGTCATCGATACGGTATTCGACGGCTTCTGGATGAAGACCGCTTACCGGATCCCAGACAATGACTGCAATTGTGTTGAGCCAGGAACGGCGCCGGCGAAAACCACTCCAATTAACAGATTCACCGTTCGGTCGTTTCTGACCAATGTCGTTGATGGCACCAAGGTAAAGGCAGGGGCTGAAAAGATTTTGAAGGGAATCGCATTCGACGGTGGCAGCGGCATCAAGGAAGTTGCCGTCTCGACAGATGGCGGACAGACCTGGCTGCCGGCGCTGCTTGGTAAAGATCTCGGCCGATATTCCTTTCGCGAATGGCGACTGTCAGTCAAACTGTCCGCAGGTTCTCATGAGGTGAAAGTTCGTGCGACCAGCAATGATGGTAAGACACAGCCGTCGCAGGCGTTGTGGAATCCTGCCGGCTACTTGCGTAACTTCGTTGAAACCGTCCGCGTTGTAGCGGCTTGAGGGGTATGGCCTTGAGGCGGTTCATTGTCCTCGTTCTTACCTGCACGACAGCGCTTGCTGTAAAGGCTTCCACTCCTGTTGTAG
>JAOZVT010000571.1 GCA_025869455.1 Prosthecobacter sp. | reverse complement strand
AATAAAATCCGCAGTGACCGCAGTGCCGAAATCCAGAACCAGACACGCGCCATTCGCCAGATGAAAGCCACCAAGCATTGCAAGCCAACGATCCAGCCCCAGTCGCTCGTAATCCTCGTATCCATTTTTTACGCCAGACATCTCTCTAGCAGATTTCGCACAGACGACCGTTACGCCGAACTCCCGCTCAAGCATCGCGGTTAGCGCAACAGTTTCCTCAACAGTACGCACACTCACCAAACGGCAGTTACTTAATGCAAGTCCATCCAGGCCTCGAAGGCTTTTCAACAGCGCCTGATCTGAATCGACCACACCCTCTGCCATCAAGGCTACCGCCTTCGCCTTCAGCACTCGCCATTTAATGAAGCTGTTGCCGCAGTCGAGCTCAAGAATCATCACGCAACCTCAGGCTAAGCTCGCCGCCACTAAAGACTTTTTCCATGCCATTCACCTTCAATCGCAGCGCGCCCTGGTTATCGATCCCAAGCACTACGCCATCTATCTGATTGACACCCGCTATCAGGGAAACCATCCGCCCCTGCCAAAGATGGTTCTCTTCCCACTCAGTCTGAAGAACAGAAAAACCACCGACCTGGTGACGCTGTATGTATGCCTGTAATTGGTTACTCAACTCGACGACCAGCGCATTTCGATCAAAGCTTTTACCTGACTCCAACCTCATCGAGGTCCATTGCTGATCAACCTCATCAGCCGCCTGCATATTCACGTTAATGCCGATCCCTAGCACTACATGACATACATCTGCCGGATCTCCGACGAGCTCGAGCAATATCCCGGCGATTTTTTTACTGTCGACGAGAACATCATTCGGCCATTTCAGTCCCACGTCAGCCACTCCCAGCTTTCTGAGGGTTTGCATAACCGCGAGCCCAACGACCAGGCTCAGACCCTCAAGCTGACGCATACCACCATCAATGCGCAGTACAAGGCTGTAATAGAGATTCTCGGCAAAGGGACTTACCCATTTGCGCCCCCTACGCCCTCGACCGGCAATCTGCCGCTCCGCGACTACCAAAAAT
>JAOZVT010000570.1 GCA_025869455.1 Prosthecobacter sp. | reverse complement strand
CAGCTGAAAGTCTAGATGATTTACGTTTTCTGCTCACCATTCCGGCTATTGCCACAAGAGCCGACCTGAACGGCAATGAATTGTTGCGTCTCGCGCTCAGCACAGCCAATCGTGGGGCGGCTGAAATCCTGCTCACCCAAGCTCGCGTGCGCGAGCATGCCGTTGCCCACCATTACTATGTCAATGATATAAACAGCGCGCTTGATTTGCAGCAGATTGCCAATGACCGGGAATCTTCAATGCGCACCCTGACAGTGGCAGAGCAACGCCGCCTGTCGCGTGTTATCGCTCATTATCAGCCAGAACTCGAACGTCTGGGTACCACCAATATCATGGAACTGCTCCGCGAACACTTGCGCGAGCATTATGAAAACAACCCGGCGGTGATAACAGTGGAGGGACAAGCTTACACCTTGCCATTAAACTGGAGTGATTTTGCCGGCATGCCACTGTCACCGGAGGCACGCCAACTGGCCAATCAGGCCTATTATCAGCACCCGACCCACACGGCCCTGCGCTGGCTGATGCGCCCCAATCCATGGATGGCTGCCAATGCTCCTTATGTCCAGGGCCAGCCTGCACAGGGAGAGGGCTACTCTACCTTCGAAAATTACAGCGGCCTGATTTCCATGCTCTGGCTGGCCACCAGTGATGAAGAGGCTCCAGGTATTGATGGTCACACCTGTGCATCCCGTATTGAACATTTCATTCGCGAACTGGCCCTGATTGGCCGTGCTCACAACTGGGATCAAACCCGAGAGGTCCTGTTAAGTGACGGAACGCTCAGTCGGGAAGAATATGATGACCTGCAGGGGGACAGACCGAGTTGTTATTCAGGCGTCAATCGTCGTTTGTTCCAGGCGGTGATTGGACACACCCTGATGCGCCCGTTTGGCTATGACCTGCTGGATCTGGAGCTTAAAGAATTTGCTCGCGCGCATTTCTTGCGGAGAATTAATCGGCAAAACCTCATCTTGCTCCATGAAGTACGTGCTGCATTGGCAGCGTGGGAGCCATTGACGCCAGCGCAAGAGGGAGCAT
>JAOZVT010000569.1 GCA_025869455.1 Prosthecobacter sp. | reverse complement strand
AGACACTTTGCGCGAACAATATTTATCTAAGTTAGTAAAATCAAAGGTACTAATCATGGCTTTCCCAAAGACACCTAACGATCCCAGGCAGGCATACAGGAAGGCCTAAACAATTTAGATTTTGAAAGTACATGCTCATCATCAGGTAACTTTAATTTGAACACATAAATGGTGGTGCGGGAGTTGGGTCAAAATGACCCAACACTCGCATTGTGTTATTATGGGCATACATGTCAAAATATGAGCGAAATTATTCATGAGTCAGTCTGCATTTTCCCATTTGCCCTTGCGTGATGAATTACTGAAAAGTCTTGAATCCCTTGAATACACAACGATGACGCCCATCCAGGAGCAAAGTTTGCCCTGGTTGTTACAAGGGGAGGATGTTATCGCGCAGGCCAAAACCGGCAGTGGTAAAACGGCGGCTTTCGGATTGTCCCTGTTGCAACCCCTGAAAACATCATGGTTTGCAATTCAGGCCCTGGTGCTGTGCCCAACCCGTGAGCTTGCGGAGCAGGTCAGCCAGGTTCTGCGCCGTCTCGCCTGTTTGATGCCCAATGTGAAAATTATTAATGTATCCGGCGGTATGCCGATGCGCGCACAAACAGACTCGCTCAGACATGGGGCGCATATTGTGGTGGGCACACCAGGACGGATACAAAAACATATCAACAATGAAACACTGATCCTCGACAAGGTAACGACTCTGGTGCTGGATGAAGCAGACAGAATGCTGGATATGGGGTTTTTTGACGATATTAAGGCGATTATCTCAGTTTGTCCCAAAGCACGACAAACCTTGTTGTTTTCTGCAACCTATCCAGATGAAATCAAACAACTGTCACAACAGTTTATGCGTAACCCCAGGGAAGTGCGCATCGAATCGGCAGAAGAAGCGCTTGATATTGAACAGCGTTTTTATGAGGTGGCCAATCCGGCCGACAAATTTTCGGTCTTGCAATCCCTGCTCTGGTTTTACAAACCGACGTCCACGCTGATCTTTTGTAATACCAAGCAACAAACGCGTGATCTGACCGATCG
>JAOZVT010000568.1 GCA_025869455.1 Prosthecobacter sp. | reverse complement strand
CGCAAAAGAGCGCCTCCTCAGCACGAACGGGCCGGTGTGAATTCCTTAGCTTGGTGCCTATGCCATCAAGGGAGAAGGGCGCTAATGTGTGGCGGCGCAGCTGTGGTCTATTTGCAGGATATCATCGCGCAATTTTTCTGCGTACTGTTTCACCTGTACTGCGTCCTGACCTTCAACCATAACGCGCAACACCGGTTCAGTGCCGGAGGGGCGTAATAATACGCGGCCGCTTCCTTTCAGATGATTGGCGAGATTGTCCACAATATCACGGACTTGTGTATTGGTAGCCAGACTCATGGCATGTTCTGTTTTTATATTCAGCAACACTTGCGGCAGCAAATGCAGCCCTTTTGCCAGTTGTTGCAGGGATTTGTTTTGCTTGACCATGCAGGACAGGACTTGCAGAGCAGCAATGATGCCATCGCCTGTGGTTGTTTTATCAAGACATACAATATGACCGGAAGATTCACCACCGATGCGCCAGTCACGGCTTTTCAAAGCCTCCAGCACATAACGATCGCCCACCTTGGTACGTAAAAAGGGAACGGACATGGCTGTCATCGCCTGTTCCAGACCAAAGTTGGTCATCAGGGTTCCCACCACACCGCCGTGCAACAGCCCTTTTTGATGGCGATCCCTGGCAATGATATAAAGAATCTGATCGCCATCAACAATATTGCCAACTGCATCAACCAAAATCAGCCTGTCACCGTCACCATCCAGTGCGATACCAATATCCGCATCCGTTTCCAGCACTTTTTGGCGCAGCAATTCCGGTTCGGTAGAACCACATTTCTGATTGATGTTAAAACCATCCGGTTTGTCACCAATAGCAATCACATCGGCACCCAGTTCGCTGAATACGTTGGGCGCGATATGATACGTTGCACCATGGGCACAATCGACAACAATTTTTATGCCGGTGAGACGCGTCATGGAGGGAATGCTTGATTTGCAAAACTCGATGTAGCGACCTGGAGCATCAGTGATGCGTTTGGCCTTGCCAAGAGTGAAAGAACCAACTGTTTGCAAGGGCTTTTC
>JAOZVT010000567.1 GCA_025869455.1 Prosthecobacter sp. | reverse complement strand
GTTCTGGCATCATGCCTTTGGCACTCCCGCACCCGACACCACGACCGGCCCGCAGCGCGGGCGGTCGCTGGGGTTGCTCCCGTGCCAGCGGCAGCGCGCCCGATATGCCCCGCTGCCTGTTGTGGCTCCCGCCATGCACCGTTATGGCCGATGCAATGCGCCCATTGGGGAAGCCTGTCGAGCTACCCCCAAACCCGCCATGACCGCAGGGGAAAGTTGGCTCCCCCTTCAAGGCTACCCCTCAATCACCCTCATGACGGATGAAGCCCCATTCAGGGCAAGGCCTACCCCGAAACCCCGAAGGTCGTGGAATTAATCAGTCTTAATTTTCGCGCTTAACAGCCCGCCAAGCAACGCCTATAGCTTGACCCATTTCAGGCGCAGGGCGTTTGAAATGACGGACACAGAGCTGAGCGCCATAGCCCCCGCAGCCAGCATGGGGCTTAACATTACCCCAAGGACGGGGTAGAGAACGCCCGCCGCAATGGGCACTCCCGCCGCGTTGTAAATGAAGGCAAAGAACAGATTTTGCCGGATATTGCTCATCGTGGCGGCGGATAGATGCCGCGCCTTAACAATACCCGTCAGGTCGCCTTTGAGGAGCGTAATACCCGCACTCTGCATCGCAACATCGGTGCCTGTTCCCATGGCTATGCCTATATCGGCAGCGGCGAGCGCGGGGGCGTCGTTGGTACCGTCGCCAGCCATGGCGACGACCTTGCCTTGGCCTTGCAGTTTCTTGACAATATCGCTTTTGTCTTTCGGGAGCACTTCCGCAATAACTTCGGAAATGCCTAATTTTTTCGCCACGGCCTCGGCAGTCGTCTTGTTGTCACCAGTAAGCATGACGACATGGATGCCCAGAGACTGCAACTCATGGATAGCTTGCTGTGTCGTAGCCTTAATAGGGTCAGCGATAGCAATAACCCCGGCCAGCTTGTGATCTACAGAGATAAAGATGACCGTTGCGCCATTTTCGCGCAGGCTATCAGCCTTGGTAAGCAACGCGGAGACGTCCGCCCCCAAATCCGCCATTAGCTTCGTGTTTCCAAGGGCGACGGCTTTGTCGCCGACTTTTCCAGTTACCCCTTTGCCTGTCGGGGAATCAAATTCCGTAGCCTCGGGCATAGGAAGTTTCTTCTCTGTGGCGGCCAGAACGATGGCATTTGCCAGCGGGTGCTCACTTCCTTTTTCAAGGGAAGCGGCTAGCGACAACAATTCGTCGGCAGAAATCCCGTCAACGGTTACGATATCAACGACTTTGGGTTTTCCTTCCGTTAAGGTGCCGGTCTTGTCAACGACAAGCGTATCGACTTTCTCCATACGCTCCAGAGCTTCTGCGTTGCGGATCAGCACCCCCGCTTCCGCACCTCTGCCGACGCCAACCATAATAGACATCGGCGTTGCAAGCCCGAGGGCGCAGGGGCAGGCGATAATCAGCACAGATACGGCGGCAATAAGGCCAAAGGCATAGGCGGGCTGCGGGCCAAAGACAGCCCACAGGGTAAAGCTGGCGACAGCCACAAGTATGACCGCTGGTACAAACCAGCCCGCCACCTTATCGGCCAGCTTCTGAATCGGAGCACGACTGCGTTGTGCATCCGCAACCATTTGTACGATCTGCGCCAGCATCGAGGCGCTGCCGACTTTCTCCGCCCGCATGATGAAGCTGCCGGTCTGGTTTAAAGTTCCGCCAATAACCTTTGCACCCTGTTCTTTCAGAACTGGCATGGCTTCGCCCGTAATCATGGATTCATCTACTGCGCTCTTCCCCTCAATGACCGCACCATCGACCGGCACTTTTTCGCCGGGGCGGACACGCAAACTGTCTCCTGATACAACTTGGTCGAGCGGTATATCTTCCTCGTTGCCGCCATTGATGCGCCGCGCCGATTTTGGAGAAAGGTCTAGGAGCGCACGAATAGCACCGCCTGTCTTCTCGCGCGCACCAAGTTCCAAAACTTGCCCCAGCAGGACAAGAACCGTAATGACGGCTGCAGCCTCGAAGTAAACCGCAACAGAGCCATCGTGCTGCCGGAAGGCAGGAGGGAAAATATCAGGCAAAAGAACGGCAATCATGCTGTAAACCCAAGCAACCCCTGTGCCCATCGCTATCAGCGTAAACATGTTGAGGTTGCGGGTTTTGACTGATTGCCAGCCACGGTCGAAAAACGGCCAGCCAGCCCAAAGAACAACTGGCGTTGCCAAAGCCATCTGCACCAATGCAGAGACAGCGGGAGATAGAGCATGGAAGTTAAATAGGTGCGCCCCCATTTCAAGCACGAAAACGGGAACGGTCAGAGCCAAGCCCCACCAGAAGCGCTTAGACATATCCGCGAGTTCATGATTGGGGCCAGCATCTGTTTTCGCTATTACAGGTTCTAACGCCATGCCGCAGATGGGGCATGTTCCCGGCCCCTCCTGACGAATTTCAGGGTGCATCGGGCAGGTATAAATAGCCTTGTCATCCTCTTTTTGTCTAGGTGATGCTGCCTGAATAGCTTTATCGCCATGCGTGCCGCAGCAGGAATGGGCTGCTGCTTTCGGCGGCTCGACGCCTTTTGCCGGATGATGGTGGCTATGGTCGTGATGTGAATGATCATTCATGACGGCATTCCTTTAATCGTTGTCGTATCTACGGAAGAGATGCAGGATTTCTTCAATCTTGACGTCTTGTTCTTTTTTGGATTCAGCAGCGAAAGATTCCCTGACGCATGTATGCAGGTGTGTTTCCAGCACGCGGCTTTCTAGGGTGCGCAGGGCAGCCCGCGCTGCGCGTATCTGATTTAAAATATCAGGGCAGTAACGACCCTCTTGAATCATCCTGCCGATACCTTCGACTTGGCCGCCAACCCTGTTTACAAGAGACATCTCGCGGGCGTGTTTCACGTTAACTGAGTCCGCTTGCGGTGCGCAGCAGTTGCTATGTTCTTGTTTTTTCGTCATTATGGGCACTCCTTGACTAATATACCCCCTAGGGGTATAGTTAGTTTTATGGGTACTAAAGTCAAGTGCTAAACTATTAACCGAACAGGGTTATAATTGGTCTTATGAAGATCGTGAGACTCACATGCCGCATTCTGATTGTACTGACAGCCCTTATGGTCTGGCAGGCGAAAACGGCTGACGCCCACGGTTTAGAAAATCATCGCGCCTATTCAGAAGCGACGACCAGCCAACAAGCGATGCCTTCTGGCGTTACCAAAAGCGTACAGCATGAACTGACGGCTTCGATTGCTGGCCAGAGCGAAGAGAAAAGTTGCGACGGCACTTGCTGTTTCAATAGCACTTGCTGCTCACCCGCAGCCATTTCGACCACATACATCGTCGCGCATTTCAAGATAGCTTCATTGGTAGAGCCGGTTAACTTGGGATATATGACTCAAGGCCCGCCTTACTTCCTTTTACGTCCCCCAAAACATTCCGCATAACTCTTTCGTGTGAATGGCCTTGTCAGTCGCTGTGACTGATCCATGGCATTCGCTATCTGGAGATATTGCGGAGTAATACCCATGAGAACGTCATTTGCAATCCTTGTGATTGCCGGTTTGGCACTGTTAAGCAGGCCTGTATATGCCCATGAGGGGCACGCAGATGAAACTGCGCTTACTGGCAACGGCTCTGCAAGTGGGCCACTAGACCTTAGCCCGGAAACAATAGCAAATTTAGATATAAAGACGGCTTCTGCCGCGCTAAAAAACCTGCCTGAAACACTCACCATGCCCGCGACCGTGACCCTTATACCCGAGCGTCAAGCCAAAGTGACTACGCGCTTTGACGGCTTGATAAGGTCAATAAAGATCAATCTGGGCGCACAGGTAAAGCAGGGGCAGGAATTGCTTACTGTCGAGCCGGTGACACCCTTCACCAAAACCATAAGCCTTTACGCGCCTGTAGATGGACAGGTCATAGAACAGAACGTCGTTTTAGGGCAGCCCGTTACATTTGAAACAATCCTGATGGAAATAGCCAATACAGAAGAAGTGCTTGTAAAAGGCGCACTGTATGAAACTCCCGCTCTGGCCAAGGTAAAGGTAGGACAAAAGATCAACGCGGAAGTAGCGATTTATCCCGGCCAGAGTTTTTCGGGAATCGTAGAAAAAATTGACGCTGGGCCTGCAGCCGAAAGCCGCGTGATGAATCTTTATGCGCGCGTTCAGAATACAGACAATATGCTAAAGCCTAACCTTCGCGGTACGCTGTCGGTTTACCTGAACGAGGACGCAAAATCCGCGATTGTCGTTCCCGCGTCAGCTGTCTTGGAAAACAACGGCATTTCGTTTGTGTATGTGCGCGATAAAAACCGCTTCGAGAAGCGCGAGGTCCAGCGTGGCAGGACATCGGGCAGCGAGGTCGAGGTTATCAGCGGCCTGTTTCCCGATGAGCAGGTTGTCACCCAAGGCAATTACCAGCTTCAGTACCTGAAGCCCGCTGCTGCTCACCATAACGAGGAGCATTAAGCATGTTTGACAGGCTTATCGGCTTCTCACTCAATAATCGAATGTTTGTGGTCATTTTCGCTCTGGCGATCATGGCCTATGGATTGAACATACTCAGGCAGGTGCCTGTTGATGTATTTCCAGACCTCAATCGCCCGACCGTCACGCTTTTCACCGAAGCGGAGGGATTATCGCCGGAAGAAGTTGAAACGCTGGTAACGCTTCCGATTGAAACCGTCATGAACGGCGCAAGCGGCGTAGCAAGAGTGCGTTCTGCATCTACAATCGGGCTTTCTATTGTCTGGGTAGAATTCGGCTGGGATACAGATATTTATGCAGCGCGTCAGGTAGTTACCGAGAAATTGCAGCAAGCAACGGCAACCCTTCCGCAAGGCGTCCGTACAGTGCTTGGCCCTATTGCCTCCATTATGGGCGAGATCATGCTGGTGGGTTTAGTCTCTCATAATGAGAAGGTGGATGCGCTTGAGCTGCGAAGCCTTGCAGACTGGACGATAAGAACAAGGCTCCTGTCAATTCCCGGGCTGTCACAAGTCTCTGTCATCGGCGGTGACGTGAAGCAGTATCAGGTCATGCTCGACGCCAACAAGATGGTTTATCATGGCGTCACTTTCGAGCAGGTGCAGACTGCGCTGGAAAACGCGAATGTAAATTCGACAGGCGGTTTCATGTTCGAGCCTTACAAAGAAAAGCTGATCCGTAACATCGCTCGGGTTACAAGCGCGGAGGATATTGAAAAAGCGGTTTTGCCTAAAGCCGTTGGCAAGGAAGCGCCAGCACTAACGATCAAAGATGTCGGCGCGGTGCGCGTCGGCGGCCCAATAGGGAAACGCGGTGATGCCGGCATTGGCGGAGAGGCCGGAATAATACTATCAATTCAAAAACAGCCCGGTGCGGATACAGTCGTTCTAAGCAGGAAAATCGAACAGGAGCTTGATGAAATACAAAAGATTCTTCCGGCGGATGTGCTGCTGCATAAGGATATCTTCAGTCAGGCAAGATTTATAGAACGCGCCATAGCAAATGTTGAACAGGCTTTGCGTGATGGGTCGCTGCTGGTCGTCATCGTCCTTTTCCTGTTTCTCCTGAACTTCAGGACAACGCTAATAACTCTTACTGCTATTCCGCTGTCGCTCATCGTTACTGTGCTCGTCTTCAAGGCTTTCGGCTTGTCGATAAACACCATGACTCTGGGCGGCTTGGCCGTTGCCATCGGCGAGCTTGTTGACGATGCCATCGTTGACGTTGAAAACGTCTATCGCCGCCTGCGTGAGAACAGGGCTAGTACGCAGCCGCGCCCCGTCATCGAAGTTATCCGCAACGCATCGGTAGAAATCAGAAGTTCGATTGTATTTGCGACGATTATCGTTGTACTCGTCTTTATCCCTCTTTTTGCCTTAAGCGGCATCGAAGGCAGGATTTTCATGCCCTTGGGGATAGCATATATCGTTTCTATTCTGGCTTCCTTGCTGGTCGCCGTGACAGTAACGCCCGCACTTTGTTCGTATCTTCTACCGCGCATGAAGCAGCTCGAAAAGCATGGGGAAAGCTGGCTTATCCGTCACTTGAAATCACTCCAGCAGCTAACGCTGCTTGGAGCGCTTCGAATCCGCTGGCTAGTGCTGGTCGCCATTATGATTGCTTTTGGCTTCGCACTGCAGCTGACCACAACCTTCGGAAAAGAGTTCCTGCCGCCCTTCAATGAAGGAAGCGTCACAATCAATATTCTTTCGGCTCCTGGCACCTCGTTGGTGGAATCAAACAGGATTGGCACGATAGCGGAAAAACTTATTTTGGCCGTTCCCGAGGTTTCCATGACAGGCAGGCGAACAGGCCGCGCCGAAATGGACGACCACGCAGAGGGCGTCCATTCAACGGAAATTGAAGTGGAGCTGAAAGAAGGTCGAAAAAAATCCGCGATTCTTGAAGACATAAGAAATAAGATGTCAACAATTCCGGGCATTGTGGTCAATATCGGCCAACCTATTTCTCACAGGATTGACCACCTCCTATCCGGTGTCCGCGCCCAGATTGCCGTCAAAGTTTTCGGGGATGACCTCTCTCAGCTGCGCGAAACTGCGGATGAGGTCGAGAAGGTCATGGCTGCCGTTAAGGGTGTTGTGGATGTGCAAGTTGAGAAACAGGTAATGATTCCCCAGTTGCATGTCCGAGTGGATCGAAACAAGGCCATGGCGCATGGAGTTATGGCGGGAGAAGTCGCAAATATGAGTGAGCTGGCGCTTCAAGGCAAAACGGTCGGGCAAATAGTAGATGGACAAAGGGTGCATGAACTTGTTGTCCGGCTCAGAGACGAAGACCGTGCAAACGTCGAGGCAATTTCACGCATCCCGCTCGATACTGTTCAGGGAAATACCGTTCCGCTAGGCGCGGTTACTGAAATTCAGAATGGCGCAGGACCGAACATAATTACGCGGGAAAACGTACATCGCCGCATCATCATTTCCGCCAATGTTGCTGGCCGTGATCTGGTGAGCGCAGTCGAGGAAGTAAAACGGGCCATCACAGAGAATGTGCATTTGCCCAAAGGTTATTACGTTGTCTATGGCGGCCAGTTTGAAGCGCAGGCCTCCGCGTCGAAAATGATTATGCTGCTAGGGCTAGTGTCGCTTATAGGCATGTTTGCGGTGCTCTACAGTCATTTTGGCAGCGCAAGCCTCGCATTACAGGTCATGCTTGGCATCCCGTTGGCTTTTATCGGGGCAGTTATTGGCGTCTGGCTGACTGGCGGCACGTTCTCGATTGCAACAATGGTCGGATTTGTCACGCTGACAGGTATCGCTGCCCGAAACGGCATTATGATGATTGCTCATTATCTGCATCTTATGCGCGAAGAGGGCGAAACTTTCAGCCTGAAAATGCTGTATCGTGGCTCACAGGAAAGACTTGTGCCAGTTTTGATGACTGCGCTAACAGCAGTCATGGCACTAACCCCGCTTGTTCTGGCAGCGGATGAACCCGGAAAAGAAATTCTGCACCCCGTTGCAGTCGTCATATTTTCCGGCCTCATCACCAGTACGCTTCTCAATCTGATAATAACCCCGATTATATTCTGGATGTTTGGCGAAAAAGCGGTGCGCCGACTTATTCCAGATGCTTTTGAATCCGCAACTTACAAAGGAAAATAACATGAAAAAATCCATGCTAGCCTTGCTACTAACGACGGCTTTGATGCTTGCCACACCTGTTTTAGCCCATGAAGGAGAAGATCATGGTACAGGTGCAATGCATGAACATTCACATGACGCCAAGCCTGCCAAGGCCATGGCTGCAGAAATAAGCGCTACTTCGCCGCTTAAAGCTGGCGAGTCTTATAACTTTACTATCAAACTCACTAGTGATGGAGCGCCCGTATCCGAGGCACAGTTGCAGGAAGTCCATACAAGGAAGGTGCATTTACTTGTCGTCGATGAAAGTCTGACCGATTACAACCATCTTCACCCTCAGGCATTGGACGAGGCAGGAACGTACTCAGCATCCTTCACCCCAATGAAGTCTGCGACTTACAAAGTTTTTGCCGATGTTACGCCGGTCGGTGCTTCGCAACAGTTTGTTGTCGCTAAAATCACAGGAGAAAAACCTTGCGATACCCCATGTATCGACAAGACCGCTAGTACGACAGGCGCAGCTGATGGTTTGAAAGCTGATTTGTTTTTCAAATCCGCCTTGAAGGTAGGTGCGCCGGTTATGGCTATGGCGCAGATTACCGATGATTCAGGAAAGCCGGTCACTGATCTTGAGCCGGTGATGGGAGCATTCGCTCATATTGTTGGATTTTATGATGACTTTGCCACCGTTGCTCATATTCACCCTATGGGCAAGGAACCAACAGCTGATACGGAGCGTTCAGGTCCTGACCTCTCATTCCATCTTGAGCCAGCCAAGGCTGGGTATCTCAAGCTCTTCGTGCAAGTACGAAGGGGTGGAAAGGATATATTCATTCCGGCGGGGATAGAGGTGAAGTAACCATCCGGAAATTGCTACTCTAAAAATGGCATACCTTGATAAATATCAATGCGAAAACAAGGTAGTGCTGTTTGATATGAGATTATAGGTGGACTGTATATAAAACAGCCAAAATTAATACAACACCAAAGGAAAATACCATGAAAAACTTTCTTAAAACAGTTTCTGTGATTGCCTTGCTTACACTGTCCGTTCCTGCATTTGCTGAGCAGGCCGCATCTGCGCCTGCTACAGAAAAAGGCGGGATGATGATGTGTCCCATGATGGACAAGATGGATAAAATGCACAAAGACATGGGCGACATGATGAAGGACATGCACAAGATGATGGATGACATGTCTGATCCCGCCATGAAAGAGCGCATGAAAGTCATGCATGATAAAATGACAGCGATGATGGAAGAGATGAAGAAAAACCATGAAGGCATGATGAAGATGGGTAAGCCCGAAGCTGCTGTCGATGACAAGACATCTGCACCGCCAGTTTCCCCGGAAGATCATAAGGCTCATCATCCTGATGGCGGACAAAAATGAACCACGGTAGTGATTGCCAACATAAAGGGTTCGTAAAGTGGTTTTTGTCATGGCGGGGCGTAGTGGCAACACTACTGCTGGCCGCTGTTAGCTACTACCTGCTTACCGAACATCGTGAACACTTGGCGCTGGCGCTTCCTTACCTGCTCCTGCTGGCCTGCCCGCTGTTTCACATCTTTGGGCATCAGCACGGTGTGGCTGCGTCGGATAAGGCAGATACAAAAAAGTAAGTATGAGTTATTTTTTTAGGAGATATTAATGAAAATTGCTTCATTCGTTGTTGCGATTGGACTTCTTTTGCCTCTTGCCGGATGCGCGGGGATGGAGGGCGCAGGGCATAAATACGTTATGCGTGGCCAAATTCTTGAAGTGAGTGGCGATGCTACCTACCTTTGTGTCGGGACAAATGACGGCGCGAAGGTGGGGCAAGAATTGGGGGTTTATAAATATACAAAACAGCCCTCACATCCGAAGCTACAGGCACGCAAATTTAAAAAGGAGAAAACTGGGGTTGTGCAAATTACCGAGATAATGGACGAGCACATGGCCACAGCCAAAATAATTTCGGGTCAAGCAAAACAGAACTACATAGTAGAGCTGGCTCCGTAAGCAGCATAACAGACCTATTAAGGCCCGTTGTTTGGAGTTACCCCCACACTTTAGGACTTAGCTGCGCACTAAAAGTGCGGTCAGCATAAAAACCTATATCTCGAATCAAAAATTCGCTACAATTCACTGGTCTGCACTTGGTTTAGACCGCCCCTTTAGTTAACTAGCGCAACTTTGCGTAAGGACGACGGTCTTGAGAAGAC
>JAOZVT010000566.1 GCA_025869455.1 Prosthecobacter sp. | reverse complement strand
TTTGACAATCCTTGGCCGCGCCCACCCACGCCTCGCCCAGCAAGGCGGCCTGCGCATCATTGAGCACTTGAACTTGGCGCTCCAAAAAGGATGACCAGTCCAGTTTTTCCAAGCCGTGCATGCGCCCAGGCATCCAGTCAATGCATCGTCCATTTGGGTTAGCCAAACCTGGGGCCGAAACACCAACGGCTAATTTACCGACACCAGCCTGGGTTTCAAAATCCGAGACAATCTCCCGAATCGTCAGCGCAAAGCGAGGCACCCCAGCCTCAAACTCGCCATCCAAAGTGGGGCGGGACAAGCTCGTGACGAGTTTCCCTGATGCACATTCAATGAGGGCCGCTTTGATGTTCGTCCCCCCGAGATCAATACCGATAGCCAATTTCATTCGGTATCCTCCTTCAGACTCGCAAAGGGTGAAAACAAGTTTTTCATCAGCGCCCCTCGGAAACCGTCCAGCCACCATCCACAGCCAGGACTTGACCGGTGATGAATTTAGCAGCGCGTGACAATAGGAAAAGAGCCGCGCCATCCACATCCTCAGGCGTACCCACACGCCCACCATCTAGCGGTTGTTTAGCCGCGACAAAACGCAGGATGGCTTCATCGCCGACAGCTCGCTTCGACATGGGTGTTTCCACCAAGGCTGGGGCGATCACATTGACGCGAATGTTTTGCGGCGCGTAGTAGCTGGCGATGGATTTGCTAAAGCCAATGATGCCCGCCTTCGCCGCTGCATAGGCGTGACTGGCGAAGTACTCAGGCGATGGCGACTACCCGAGCACGCTGCCCATGTTTAAGATGCTGCCACCCGTGCCTTGCTTCATGAACTGGCGCACGGCGGCGCGATTGGAAGTGATGATGGAAGTGAGGTTCAAATCCAGCGTGTAGTGCAGACCCTCGTCGGTCATTTCATGCAGAGGCCCATCCCCACGGGAACGACCACTGCCGCCCGCCACATGATAGAGCGCATCCAGGCGGCCAAAAGCTTCCACCGCCAGAGCCACCGCACGTTCCGCAGTGTCAGGCAGACTGGCATCCGCCGCGAACCCCCGCACCTGCGGCCCCAGTAAATCCAGCGCCGCCTGCACATTGGCCTCGCTACGACTGGTTACCACCACATGCGCGCCCCCTGCCACCAAGGCCTTCACCGCCGATAGCCCCAACCCCGTGGTACCACCCATGACGACCACCACCAAACCTTCGACATCATATTGTACACTCATAATTAAATGTGAGCTGGACCACCCCACCTGACAAGTCCCACCACATTCCAAGGATGTAAGACCTGCTAGGTCCCCCGCAACAATACCCCTCACTCCATGATTTATGGTTTCATCCTGTTGCCTCTTTTGAAGGAAAATAAGATGTAATCCTACATCTATTATTTAATTATTAAATATTTAATCCATTGTTTGATGTACCGTGAATCTACATTTCTTCGATACATTATTAATTTTCACTTGAATTACATCTTTCGATAAGCTAATCGTTAAAATTATGGGAATAATAATCATTACAACCGTTTTAACCATGATGGTCACCGCACTAGCCATTAACCTTCATCGCCCAAGACGCCGCCGCCGTAAATACTTCAGTTGAAGCCTGCAACCCCCTGAAGTTAGAACTCCTGTTGAGTTCTACATTCTAGATTTCCTGATTCGGAACAGGCCATAAGCCAATGACGTGAATGCCGTCAGCCCCCCTGGAATGAATAGGGCAGCGTAGCCGAGGTGATGGAAGGCCAGCGTTCCAGCCACTCCTCCCACAAGAAAGCCGGAAATGATCAGGAAACATAACCTGAGTCGCCGCACATCCACGGGCAGACCTCGCATTGCATGCCCTAAAAAGATCCCAAGATCCGTAAACATGCCGGACACATGTGTCGTGCGCACCACCGCGCCGCTGTAAGTACTGACCATGGCATTTTGCAAGCCACAGGCACAAGAGGCCGCATAGATGCCTGCTGCGTGCTGCCCCCATAAAAGAGGGACGGCAGTGCATAACAAAATGGACTCGATAAATAGAGCAATTCCATATCTTCGCCCCAGCTTCAGAGTACTGTCTTGAATAAAAAAGCCACTGAAGACCGTGCCCAGCATGAAGGACCCAAGGACGGTCAAGAAATGCAGCACTGCCCAGCCATCTAAATTAGCGATGGCGGCGGCCAACATGGAGGTAGTCCCCGTTAAATGAGTGATGGCCTGATGCTCAAAACCCAGCAATCCCACCACGTTCACCATACCTGCGATGAACGCCAGCGCCCACGCACCTGCCCAAATCCATGGTGGCAACTTAGAAATCATTTGACCTCCTACTGTCGAGGCAACTTATCAATTCACAAGAGAAACTCATTCAATTGAAGGCCTACACCTGAGTGGAAAAGCCTTATCGGCTCGCATTTGATCTCTCAACAAACCATGCGCTGCTGAGTTGCCTTGTCTGGCAGACTCGCCAAACTTATCGGTGTGAACCCTGTCACTCCAGCCCATGCGGACACACTCCGCACCCTGCTTTCTCCAGATCGCATCCTGACCGCCGATGAAGACATTCTGCCTTACAGCTTCGATGGTACCGCCGCTTTAAAGGTACGACCTGGAGCCGTCGTCTTCCCAAAAACCTCTGAAGAAGTGGCCGCCTGCGTCAAGCTGGCTCGTGAAAACAACATTGCTGTCGTCACTCGTGGCTCAGGCACAGGACTCAGTGGTGGCAGTGTTCCCACCCCAGGTTGCCTCGTCATCTGCCTGGTCCAAATGGACAAGATTCTTGAGGTGGATGAGAAGAATCTCACCCTGCGCGCCCAATGCGGAGTCATCACCAAGGAAATCGACGACACCGCCGCCACAGTCGGTCTGTTTTATCCGCCTGACCCAGGCAGCATGAAGATCAGCACCATCGGTGGCAATGTGGCTGAAAACAGCGGAGGGCTGCGTGGCCTCAAATATGGCGTTACCCGGGATTACGTCATGGGCATCCAGGTCGTACTGCCAGATGGCACTCTCACTTGGCTCGGTAACAAATGCGTCAAAGACGTGGCTGGTTACTCCATGAAGGATCTCTTCATCGGCAGTGAAGGCACACTGGGGATCATCACCGAAGTTTTGATCAAACTGCTGCCGCGTCCTCAAGCCCGTAAAACCATGCTGGCTCTGTATGATCGTCTAGAATCCGCTGCTGAAACCATCAGCGCCATCATTGCCGCCAAAATCATCCCCTGCACTCTCGAGTTTCTCGACCGTACCACCGTCCAATGCGTGGAAGATTATGCCAAAATCGGCCTCCCGACCGATGTCGAGGCTCTCGTCCTCATGGAGACAGATGGCCACCCCGTGGTCGTCCATGAAGAAGCCGAACAAATGATGCAACTGGCCCGCCAACACGGAGCACGCGAAGTGCGTGCGGCTGCCGATGAAGCTGAAGGCGCAAAACTAGCCTCCGCCCGCCGCAATGCATTCTCCGCCTTAGCCCGTGTCATGCCCACCACCATCCTGGAAGACGTGACCGTGCCGCGCACCGAGCTGGCCCACATGGTCACCTTCATACGCGAATGCGCCACACGTCACAATCTCAAGGTCGGCACCTTCGGACACCTGGGCGATGGCAACCTGCACCCCACCTTCTTAACGAACGAGCGCGATCATGAGGAGATGCATCGCGTGGAAACAGCACTGGAAGAAATCGTCAATGAAACCCTGCGCTTGGGTGGCACCGTCACTGGAGAGCATGGAGTCGGCCTTGCCAAAAAAGCCTTTGTTCGGCGTCAGCTCGGGGATGGCAGTTTCGAGCTGATGAAAAGCATCAAACGCGCCCTTGATCCCCAGTGCCTGCTGAATCCAGGGAAGATCTTCGATCTGTGAGCCACCCCATCATCACCGCAGCTGAGGCCACCTGTGCACTTGGCGACACATTGGACAGCAGCCTAGTAAACTGGCAGGCTGGCCACAGTGGACTCACGTTGCAAGAGGGACTCCTAGCTGGCCGGATTGCGGATCGCAAACTCCTCAAAGGCCGCCGCTACGGTGCCGCCAGCAATCTAGCCGTCCAGGTCGCTCGCCGCGCCGTTGCACAGGCAGGATGGTCAGAGGAAGACACACACAAATCCTGGCTCTTCGCCGCTAGCAGCCGTGGAAATGCGGCGGAGCTTCTCCGCACAAATGCTTGGCGCCGCCCCTCCAAAAGATTCAGCGCCAGCAATACCCTGCACAGTGAGATAGCCGCCGCCGTCAGCATTGAGCTAGGCATCCAAGGCCCCTGGCAGATGATCTCCAATGGCTGTTCCTCTGGTCTCGATGCCCTGGGCCTCGCCTGGATGGCACTGAAAGCAGGCATGACTGAGCGTGTCCTCGTGGTAGCCGTGGATCTTCCCTTGCAGGAGGATCTGCTGCGTGATTTCCAGCACACGCGCATCCTCGCCACCAATGAGGTCAATGATCCCCTCTCTCCCCAAACCACCGGCTTCCACCCTGGTGAAGCCGGAGTCGCGCTAACGCTGGAGCTAAGCGGGACAGGCCCCCGAGTCACCCGATATGCCGCGAATAGCGATGCCTATGACTCCCTCGTCATTCCAGAAGATGGTGCCACCTTGGCCGCATTGCTGGCTCAGTTTGAAAAGCCCGATCTCATCTGCCCACACGCCACCGGCACGCCCAATCATGCCATAGCTGAGGTAAATGCCCTGCGTGCAGCCTTTAGCAACATTCCCCCGCTCCTTCTCATGAAGCCCTTCACAGGACACACGCTCGGTGCCAGCGGCCTGCTGGATGTGGCGCTCATATCGGCAGCCATGCGCCAGGCTTCATTACCAAAAAACCTGCCTCATCTCTCGCACCCCACAGACATCTCCCTGGAAACGCCTCAGAACCCCACAAGCATTCTCAAAATCGCCTCAGGCATGGGCGGTCACAACGCCGCCGTGATGCTTGCCAACGCGTAAGTCTCGCTTAACCCCGAAATCACCCAGACTTCTTGAGGTTCGCTGCAAATCTCATTGACGCTTTCGCCTCTCTGCATTCATCTCAAGACGTGACTCAACCGCCTGAAAAACTCCGCCAACTCCTCGATGCTGCCGGAGTAGCTCGTTGCCTGGATGAAATCGCGGCAGCCATTGATGCCCGTTGGAAAAATGAAGCCCGCATCGCCCTCGTCGGCGTCTATCGTCGTGGCGTCCCTTTTGCCCGTGCTTTGACCGAACGCCTGCGCGCCTTGGGCCGTGAGGTGGACTTTGGTAAAATAGACATCACCCAATATCGGGATGACCTGCAAACCATGACCATCGTGCCCAAGCTCGAAGGTTCAGAGCTGGGTTTTGATCTCGATGATGCCGTGGTGATCCTTTGTGATGAAGTCATTTACACCGCCCGCACTTCCCGCGCTGCCTTGGATGAGCTTTTGGACTTTGGCCGCCCCCGCAATGTTCAGTTTGCCGTGCTGGTAGATCGCACCGGCCGTGAACTCCCCTTGCAACCCGACTACGCAGGCATCCACGTGGACCTGCCACCAAATGAACGTGTGAGCGTGCGCTTCACCGACGGCGATGGCAGAGACGAAGTATTTGTTAGACCTTGGCAACAGAAAACCGCATGAGCATCACCCCACGCAAAGACCTATTAGACATCGCCTCCCTCACCAATGAGGAAATCGAGTTCGTCTTGGCCAATGCCGTGCCATTCAAAGACCTCTTCAAACGCAGCGTCAAGAAAGTGCCCACCTTGAAAGGACAAACCGTGCTCACCTTGTTTTACGAGCCTAGCACACGCACCCGGTCATCCTTTGAAGTCGCCGCCAATCGTCTTTCTGCCGACGTCACCCACTTTGACATTGAGTCCTCCAGCGTCGTAAAAGGTGAATCCGTGCTGGACACCGTGGAGACCCTGGAATCCATGCGTGTGGACTACATCGTCGTCCGGCATAAGCAATCCGGCATCCCCAGCCTCATTGCCAAAAACACCCGCGCCAGCGTGATCAATGCTGGCGATGGCTGGCACGCACATCCTACACAAGCCCTGCTGGATGCCTTTACCATCAAAGAACAAATGAAGGACCTGCGCGGAGCCAGAGCTCTCATCGTAGGGGACATTCAGCACAGCCGTGTCGCCCGCAGCACCAGCCTGATCTTTCGCCGCCTGGGCATGAATGTCGCCTACCTCGCCCCCGGCTCCATGATGCCGCGTGAGACACCTGAGGATGTGCAACTCTTTGGCAATTGGTCGGATGCGCTCGATTGGAAACCCGACGTCGTTTACCTGCTCCGCGTGCAGAGTGAGCGCCTCGACGAACCCTTCTTTCCCTCCGCCGCAGAATATCACAAAAACTACGGACTGACCGATGCCCGCGTGCAAATCCTGCGCGATCGCGGCCTCTGGCTCATGCATCCTGGCCCCGTGAATCGCGGAGTTGAGATCACTGACCTCGGCATGAATTATGAAAAAAGCCTGATCAACCAACAGGTGGAAAACGGCATCGCCGTGCGCATGAGCGTACTTTACTGGTTAAAACCAGGCGCACAGTAATTCATTCTCCATTTGACCCCTCGCCCTGCCACCGCCTCTGTCGCTGGCATGGGTTCTCGACGTTCCTTTCTCCTTTCAGGCGCAGCGTTTCTCACAGGTTGTCAGGTGGCGCAAATGCCGCAGGCCATGCAGCCCCAGCAGGGCGGCCCCTTCATGCTCGGGATTGATTTCCTGGCCTCACGAAATTTTGATCTACTTAGGGGCAAGCGTGTTGGTCTCATCACCAATCACACCAGCATGAATAGCCGGGGTGAAATGACCCGCGTCGTCATGCAGCGGGCACTTGGCTCTTCCCTCACGGCTCTTTATGCTCCTGAACACGGCATTGACGGCACCATCGGTGCTGGAGTCCACGTCAGCACCCGTCGAGATAGCGTCACCGGCCTGACCATTCATTCTCTGTATGGTCCCACCCGCAAGCCTACGCCACAAATGCTGGCCCCCATAGATATGCTGGTCTTTGACCTCCAGGATATCGGCTGCCGCAGCTACACCTATATCAGCACCATGGCCGTAGCCATGGAAGCCTGCGCTGAAAATGGCAAACATTTTGTGGTCTTGGACAGACCCAATCCCATGGGAGGCTGGCGGGTGGAAGGCCCCCCTCTGGAATCCAAATGGAAGTCCTTTGTCGGGCAGATACCCGTTCCCTACGTCCATGGCATGACCGCTGGTGAACTGGCCATGATGACCGCCAGCAGCAAAGGCTGGATTTCAGCCACCCCACGTTTGAATGTCGTGAAAATGCAAGGCTGGACACGCAACATGGTCTGGCAAGACACTCGTTTGCATTGGTATCGTACTTCTCCGAACATCCCCTATGCCACCTCCCCACTTTACTACGTGGCCACGGGCATCTTAGGCGGAGCCTCCGCCATTGACATCGGCATCGGCACTGAAAATCCTTTTGGTTATGCCGGAGGCAGCGGCGTCAATGCACAATCCTTGTTAGCCGCCTGTCAACGCTGGGATATGCCAGGGGTGAATTTCAGTCCTTATTCACGCAACGGATTCGGCGGAGTGAGGTTAAACATTCATCCGCGCGCCCAGGCAGACCTAACCGCGCTGGATGTCATGCTGCTCGGAGAACTTAACCGTTTAACCAGCGGTAAAGTGCTCAGTCGCATGAGTGGCTCCAAACTGAATCTCTTTCACAAGGTTTACGGTAGTGAATCTCTTTATAACAACCTACGCAAAGGCGTTTCAGCTAGCCAAATCATTGCAGGCTGGAGCAGTTGGACCCACTCTTTCCGCTCAACTCGTCAACGATATCTCCTTTACCCATAAACATAGGTGCATAAACCAAAGAATATCTTGACCATCCTCTCACAGCCAAGATATTAAATATTCTGAGCCCGCCAACCGGGCTGTAATTTACCCCCAAGGAATCCGCGGCGTCTCTATGGCCGTTCCCAAAAAACCAGCCTCCGGAAAGTCAATCCCCTCCAAGACTGCAAAAACTCAAGCCTCTGCTGCCCCCACAAAGGATGCACCAGAAACTGAGAAACGCAGGCGTGGACGTCCACGCATTCATCCTTTGAACGATCGGCCAAATCAATCACCTGAAACGGGTTCTGATGGACAACCCATCAAACGTAAACGTGGACGTCCGCCTAAGTCCAGTTACACCCCGTCTGCCCCCACCATTGTTTACGACGACATCAATGCACCTGAGGTGCAGTCACGTCTGCGTAACCTGATCCTGCTTGCTAAAGATCAGGACCATCTCACCTGGGATGATGTCAACGAAGCCCTCCCCTTGGGCATTGTGACGCCTGATCTCATGGATGAGGTCATCAGCCGCCTCCGCGCCATGGAAATTCGCGTGGTCGAAGAAGGTGACCTCACGGGCCAGACCGCCATGAAATTGCTGGCGCGCGCAGCCGAAGAGTCTGCCACCAGCGAACGCGCTGATACAAAGTTGGATAGCCTGGATGATCCAGTGCGCATGTATCTGCGACAGATGGGCCAAGTCCCGCTGCTGACTCGCGAGCAGGAAATCCAAATTTCCAAACGCATCGAAAAAGCAGAGATCAGCCTTTTAAGCTGCCTGCAAAACGTTGGGTTCGTCGCGCGCGATTTCCTTCAGTTTGCCGAAAATCTAGCCAATGGCCTGGAGCGCTTTGATCGTCTGGTTATTGATCGTAAGGCTGAAGAGAGGGACAATTACTTCAAAAAATTAACTCCTCTCTTAGGTCAGGCTCAAGACAGCTATCATCGCTGCTCTGAACTTTACATCGCCCATAAAAAGGCACCTGAAAAGAAAAGAGAGGCTAGCCTTGAAGCCTTCAACAATGCTCGCAGCGCCTTCTTCAAGCTATGCGCTAAGTTCTTTTTCAAGCAGAAGATCAATGAGGACTTTGTCGCCTTGATCCAGCAAAAGCTGCGTGAGATGGATCAACTGGAGCACGAAGTCCGGCAGCATCCCAAGAATGAAGCTGCGGCTGAAGCCCTTCATCAATTTGAACTCCAGGCTTGGCAGAATGCAGAAGGCTACCGCCAAATCGCTGCCGATGCCCGCCGTTGTGTCGCCGAGTCCACTCGTGCCAAGACGGAGATGATTGAGGCCAACCTCAGGCTGGTCATTTCCATCGCCAAAAAATACACCAACCGTGGCCTCTCCTTCCTGGATCTCATTCAGGAAGGCAACATGGGCCTCATGCGTGCAGTCGAGAAATTTGAATACCGTCGCGGTTACAAATTCTCCACCTACGCCACCTGGTGGATTCGCCAAGCCATCACCCGCAGCATCGCTGACCAAGCCCGCACCATTCGCATCCCGGTGCACATGATCGAAACGATCAACAAACTGATGCGCGTGAACAAGCAGCTTGTTCAAGAACTGGGTCGCGACCCAAGCCCTGAAGAGATTGCCGAAGAAATTCACCTTCCCGTGGAACGCGTGAATGCCGTGCTGCGCATGGCCCAACAGCCTGTTTCTATGCAGGCCAAGGTCGGTGATAGCGATGGCGATACCGAATTTGGCGACTTCATTGAAGACAAGGAAGCCCATGACCCCATGGAGCTGACCGCCATGAATTTACTGCGCGATAAATTGCGCGATGTGCTCGATACCCTCAACCCACGTGAACGTGAAGTGCTGGAACAGCGCTTCGGTCTCGTGGATGGGGCAGGCCGTACGCTCGAAGAAGTCGGCAAGCAATTCCAGGTCACTCGCGAACGTATCCGCCAGATCGAAGCCAAAGCCCTGAGAAAACTGCGTCACCCCACTCGCATTCGCAAGCTGGGCGGCTTCTTCGGGGGCTCTTAACGAATTTAGGAATGAGG
>JAOZVT010000565.1 GCA_025869455.1 Prosthecobacter sp. | reverse complement strand
AGGGATGCGCAGGTAATCCACCGTCCGGCGTTTGATCTTGGCGCACATCCGGGAGCGACGCTCCAGGGCTACGGGATCAAGTTTGGTACAGTTGGTAGATAATAGGATGGAGCACTTCGGCATGGAGATCTCTAACGCGGCATTGACCAAGTCCTCAAAATGCTGCTCCACCTGCCAGAGCCGACCCTGATTGTTGCGGGAGAATGTGGGCGGATCCAGGATGATGACATCAAAACGTTCACCGCGTGTTTCCAGACGAGGCATCAACTGCATGGCATCTTCTGCGATGAACCGATGTTTGCCTTCCTTGACGTCATTCAGTTCCAGATTCTGTTTGCCACGATCAAGCGACTTTTTGGATAGATCCACGCTCAGGGTTTCCGCTCCTGCGAGTGCTCCGACCACGCTGAAACTGCAGGTGTAAGCGAAAGTATTCAGCAGCTTCTTAGGCCGTAGCAGGCGCAACTGAGCGCGGTTGGCCCGCTGATCCAGAAACAAACCGTGACTGTATCCCGCCGCAAAGTCCAATCCATAGCGAATCCCCGCCTCAGTCACCACCGTGGTCAACGGCAGGCTGGCATCGCCACGATGCAGGACGGGGGAGATCCGTTCATCGTTCTTGATCGGTAAAAACCGCTTAAACACCCGCACCGGGGACCAGCCAGAGTCCACTGACCAGCGGGTTAACCCTTCATCCAGTTCCTTCAGGGTCGCTTCATCCTTGTAGGAAATCATCGCGTCATCGCCCAGCCTTTCCACCCAGCCTGCCGAGCCTGAGGCCAGTCGGTGAGCCGTGGTGCCTGCTTTTTCAAACACGTCGCGCAGCGTTGGCGCAATCCAGCTAGGAGGTTGAACAACAGTACGGCGGGCAGGGAAGGAATTCACAGCGTTATCCTTGCCGCAGGATAGGCCTCTGATCAAACGCCACTCATCAGGATCTTCTGAAACTGAACAACTACGGATTTTCACTTTGCCAAAATCCTGCTCCTCCGCAACGATGAGCACCCTGTTCGAGCCTGCTTGAGCAGATTTACCCCACCGATCAAGCCCAAGACAAAATCTCACCATGAGGAGCCAGAAACAAACCAACAAAGCACCTCGCCCTTTCAAAAGCGGTAATTCACAGCGCGGCTGGAATGGCGGACAAGGTGGTGGTTTTATTCCCGGTCAGCAGCCTGGGTTTCGGGCAAAGAAAAACGCGCCGTCCACTCCCGCCACTGAACCTGCGCCTCCACCAGAATCGGCGAAGCCTGACAAATCTTAATTCCCCATGAAAGTACTCACTCTTCTCTCTGCTGCCCTATGGCTCGCCTTTTCAGGATTAGTGCAGGCTGAGTCGGAAACTGAAAGCCTAACAAAAAGTGGTGTTAATTTTGCACCCACCTTGATGGGTGAAAATGCAGACAAGCCCAAGCGCACTCAGGTCACCGAAGGTCGTTTCAAGGGCATAGAAGAAGGAGATTATTTCCACTGGAACATGATCAATTCTGCGGGTGAAGAGCTTTCTTTCTTCATCCTGAAACCCGACGCAACCGTGGACAAGGTGCTCGAAAATCCCCAATCCTATGTGGGCAAGAAATGTCGGGTGACCTGGAAGAAATCCACCGAAGACATCCCTGAAGCAGGCGGCAAGATCGAGATAGAGACCATCCTGAGCGTGGAGTGGCTGGGCAAATAACGCGCAGAAAGGGCACCGATGTCGGCTTGTTCTAGGGATGGAGCATGGGCCGTTGAAATAGCCTGCCTGTTGAACACGTAGGCACATGATCCATCATGCCGCATCCTACCTCTCTGGTTCAAGTTCAGCTTTCCCGCCGTTCATTTTTCAAAACCACCTCCGTGTTAGCGGCTGGCAGTGTGGTGCAGTCCTTGATTCAAGCACAATCGGCTGAAGCTAAGGGGCCTCTCATGGCCTACGTGGGTACCTTCAGTTCACCCTTGAAAGACATGCTGCCCACGCAGGTGGATCTGCCTCCTGGCAATGGCCGTGGCATTCATCTGTTTCAGGTGGACCGCAGCACCGGTGCCCTGACGCCAAAAGGCGTGCATGAAATGGGCACCAGCCCGAGTGCTCTAGCTCTGAATGCGGCGTGCACGCATCTGTATTCAGGCAATGAAACCGAGCATGTGGGTGAAAAACAGGAAGGCACGGTCAGCGCCTTTGCCATTGATCCGGCGGATGGTCAGTTAAAGCTGCTGAATACCGTTCGCTCGGGTGGAAAGGGACCCACTTATCTGAGCGTACACCCATCGGGACGCTACCTGCTGGTAGCCAATTACTTTGGTGGCTCAGTCGCTGTATTACCCATTTTGCCAGATGGCCGCTTGGCGGATGCTGTGGATGTAAAAGACGATGCGGGAGATCTGGGTCCCGCTAGAGCCACGAATGCACCTGCTGGCAGCTTTGCCTTCAGCGGCCATGACCGCACGCACGCTCACATGATTCTGACAGATGCTTCCGGGCGCTTCGTCATCCATGCCGACCTGGGTTTGGATCGTCTCTTCATCTGGAAATTTGACGATCAAAAGGGCCTGCTTTCTCCGAATGATCCGCCGTCCGTGGCCCTGCCTCCAGGAGATGGCCCTCGGCATTTCCACTTTCATCCCAATCAACGCTGGTTCTACTCCATTCAGGAGGAGGGTTCAAACGTCGTGCTGTTTGACTACGATGCGGGCAAAGGCCAGCTCACACCTAGGCAGACGATCTCAACACTGCCGCAAGGATTTGCTGGCAGTAACTTTTGTTCAGAGATCCTCGTCTCAGCCGATGGCAAGTTCGTCTATGCTGGCAATCGCCTGCACGATAGCATTGGCATCTTTGCCGTGGGAGAAGACGGCACGCTGACCTATGTGGGCGAGGAATGGACACGCGGGGATTACCCGCGCAGCTTCAGCTTTGATCCCTCCGGTGACTTCCTTTACTGCTGCAATCAGCGCGCCGATCACTTAGCCACCTTCCGTGTGGATAAGAAAACTGGCAGCCTGAACTTCACCGGTGAATACACCCCCGTGGGGAATCCATCCATCATTGTGTTCAAGGAACTAGATCTTCAAGGTTAGGCGGAAACCTCCTTTAGAAATTCAGAGATCTTGTCTCGCATGATTGAAAACGATCAACGAGTTGGACGTCTGTGCCGGAATTCCAAAGGTTTTATAAACTTACAGCGATTAGGAAATAGGGCTGCTGGTTTATGTAAATCACATTTTGAAAAATAAGGTATGGTTCATGCTTAAGTGGTTTTTATGATCTCGGAAGCATGGTCTTTGGATCCGAATAGCGCCACAGCCGCGGCGACTATTGTTTATACAGGTCTCACCATCTTCCTTCTGCTATACGCGAAGAGGCATTTCATGCATGTACGAACGTGTTCTTATATCGAGCGTTATAATGCCGCTGATTTCGTATTGGTCCGTGCGGAGGTAGATCAATTCCTTTACCTGACAGAAAAACTGAGTCCAGCCGATCGTGGGCAAGTTTACCTGGAATTATTGTTTTCAGATCATCTCGAGGATCTGGTATTCCGGCATAAACTATGGACATTTACCATGCTCTATAATGAGCTCGGAGCAGCTTGGGATGACGGGGTCATAAGTAAAGGGCTAATACGAAATTTTGACCGGCTAATACCTAGGTATTGGATGAGACTTAGACCTTACATGATGAATTTACACCTGCGTTTTGGATTTGAAGTTCCAATGGATAGGCACGGATTTAAAAGTGAATTTAAGCTATTCAAGAGCTTTCATCGCGCCTTCTTAAAAGTTCAGAAAAAGTCCTTGTTTGGTGTTCAGATAGGAATCAATCCCGAAGATCTGCCTACCGTTAGTTTACTTGACGAGGAGAACTATAGTAAAATGGAAAAGGCAATGCTTACCTGCAGGCCTTCAGGTCCGAGGAGACTGAATGGCCCTTCAGTAGTTCAAACGTTATTTAAATACGGATATTTGAAGTAATAAGCCTTTGAGCCACTGAATGTCTTGATAAGTGCCTATTCCCAAACCCACTCACGGGCGATACTCGCGGAATTTCACATGCAGCGCTTTTTCCAGCTGCGGGAGCTTCCACTTTTCCTTCGGATGGACGAGGCAGAGGGACATGCCTTTCTTTCCTGCGCGGGCGGTTCTGCCGCTGCGGTGCGTGTAGTATTCCAGTTGATCTGGGAGCTGGTGGTGGATGACAAAGGCGAGGTCCGCCACATCAATACCACGCGCGGCCACATCGGTAGCCACCACGAATTGCACGCGTTCCTTTTTGAACGCACGCATGACTTTATCACGCTCCTTTTGCATCAGATCACCTTGCAGCACATCCACAGGTAGGCCTAGAGCCACAAGCTCGCGACACAGAGTATTCGCATCAATCTTGGTTCGGCAGAAGATGAGGCCACGGCCTTCCTTTTGACGCTTGAGAAAGTCGGTGATGAACTCGGTCTTTTCCTCGGGTTTGAGGATCACAAAGCGGTGGTCAATGTCCTTGTTCACCACATTTCCCTGATCTATCTGGATGGTGTGGGGATTGGGGGCCATGCAGCCTTTGATCAAGGTATGGATGGCTTCCGGAAAGGTGGCTGAAAAAAGCCAGGTGCTCTGCCGCTGTGTCGTCAGTTTCAGGATCTCCTGCAGTTCCTTTTTGAAGCCCATGCTCAGCATCTCATCCGCCTCATCCAGGACCACGTGCTTGACCGAGTCGAGCGAAAGCGCACGGCGCTGGATCATGTCCATGATGCGCCCCGGTGTGCCTACCACGATGTGTGTGGGCCTGCGCAGAGCCTCCACCTGACGGTCAATGTTGTCACCCCCGGTGATGACCTCGATGAAAATCTTCTCGGTGTGCTTCGTGAAGCGGAAAAGCTGCTTGCCGATCTGTTTGGCCAGTTCACGCGTTGGAGCGATCACCAGTCCCTGCACCTCCGGCTTTTTGCCGTTCATCTTCATCAGCAGAGGCAGGCCAAACGCCGCCGTCTTGCCCGTGCCAGTCTGCGCCTGGGCCACGAGATCTGCGCCCTCCTTCAGCAAAAAGGGAATCACGCGTTCCTGTACCTGGGTGGGCGCGAAAATGCTCAACTCCTCCAGACCACGGTTTAAGTCCTCACGGATACCAAGTTCTCTAAATGTTTGCGACATAGACTGCCATCCATCATGTTCAGGGGAAATGCTAGTGGAATGAGTTTCCAGGTTTCAGAAGTGCATCGGCTGAAAAGAGCCCTTTCTCCCCTGATTTACATTTCATGGGTAGCTGGCAGACATCCATCCGCATCTTTCCCAAGATATCTCTCGCTATGTCCTGCCGCCTCTCGCTGGTCAGCGCATGCTGGATTTTCTCGATCACATGGACCGTTTCGGATGGGCAGTCATGCTTGGTTGCATAGGCGCGGAAGATTCACTGAGACTCCGTGCGGAATGCTCCCTAGCTTATGCGGCAGGCGGTTTTCGCCGGGCAGGCGTGGGCCGGGGGGAGAATCTGCGCGTGCGTGAGGACATCCGGCGGGATGAGGTGATGTGGTTGCAGACCGAGGTGGAATCCATCGAGCAAATGGCTTATCTGGCCAAGCTGGAGCTGCTTCGTCTCGCCCTGAATCAGAGATTTTTTCTCGGCCTCTTTTCCTTTGAAGGGCACTTTGCCATTTACCCTGAAGGCGCATTTTATAAAGCACACCTGGATCGCCATGCAGGGACCAGTGATCGACTTGTCACCACCATCCTTTACCTGAATGATGACTGGCAGCCCGGCGATGGCGGAGAGCTGAAGCTCTGGACCGTTGCGGGTGATCAGGTCGGCGTCTTTGTGCTCATTGAGCCACGTCTAGGCACCCTCGTCAGCTTCATTGCGGCGGATCACTGGCATGAAGTCTTACCTGCCG
Organism: Prosthecobacter sp.; assembly: GCA_025869455.1. Lineage (GTDB taxonomy): Bacteria > Verrucomicrobiota > Verrucomicrobiia > Verrucomicrobiales > Verrucomicrobiaceae > Prosthecobacter. Next base: position 3,940 of record JAOZVT010000565.1, on the reverse strand, counting down.
TGAAGCCACGCATGAGCATCACGGGTTGGTTTCTTCAGCGGTGAGCCTAACTTAGCGAGGGATTTTTCCCATGAGGGACACCCGTCTGGAATTTGCCAATGTCTCACGTTTGGGCTATGAATCATCATGCCTAACGTTCCTGGACTTCGCAGTTGCTACGCCAAAGTGGGTCGCCTCATCTACTTTGGTCGCATGTTGGACAAAATCCGCCTGCATGCCGAAGCCAAGATGCCTGCTGACTACGTTCCGCTTCTGGGAGATTCGCAATTTTACACCCTCGATGGACGCTGCTGCCGCTACCTCGGAATCGTCTATGCGGATCTACAAACACGCACATTAGCAGGTGGCAGTGATGAAGACATCCTCGCCTGGGCCCATGCTCATGGCACCGTGCGTAGCGACGAAGAATGCCACATCTGGAATCGCTTCATCGCCAAACTCGGCTGGCGCGACGAGCGCTCCTCCGTCCTCCCGCAACGCATCCTAGACAGCGGCCTCACCGGCAAGACCGTCGAGACGATCATTGACCACATCGAATACGACGAAGGTCGAGATCCCGTGGCAGATCGGGCCTGGGACAGTATTTAAGATCGCGCTTCCCGTCATAGGTCATCTATGGCCGCGTAAAAAACAGCACGCGTAGGGATCACCGACCCGTAAGACGATGCCAAAGCTCACGTTCCATGGGCTCATCCATGAAAACACCTTCTCGTCTGGGCATCCTGGCCTTCTCTCTTCTGGCACTATCTTTGCATTCCAGCCTGCGGGCAGAGAACTCCGAATACAAACCGGAGTTATTCAAGACCATCAAACTCGTCTATGAAGACAGCTTTGATGGCGGCAGCCTGAATACCGACTTCTGGGAAGTCCGCCAAAACACCACCTGGGTGGTTAAGGGCGGTGTGCTGAATGGTAGCGAGTCCTCAAAGGAATTTCAGGCGCAGAAGAAAGCGAGCAAAGATCCTTCACACGCGGGACTGAAGCCAGTGATCTGGCTCAAAAAAGTTCCAGAGAATTTCGTCTGCAAGATGCGTGTGCGCTATGATGGAAAAGCTTATCAAAAGGGCTTTCCGCTCTTTGACCTTGGCCATCACATTCACACGCTAAGCTTCAGTGAGAAAGCCACGACACTGACGATCAAAAAGAACGTCGAATCCTTGCCCATTGAGCAGCCGCTTTTTTCCATCAACGAGTGGCATGACGTGGTCATCGAATTGAAGAAAGGCACGATCTTACTCACCATCGACGGCAAGAAACACCGCTTTGAAAGCGCCAATATTGACATGGCCGGACAAGCCCAGATCGACTTCAAAGCCATCGACTTTGGCACCTGCCAGATTGATCACATCCAGCTCTGGGAAGGGCAGTGAGAGAATGCAGCGTTGGGGGAGCAGGGGCTCGCCTAACTTTCTTTGGGTGTATAGCATGGGTCCATTTGGCCGTCCATGGAGATGCGTGGCCCACATGTTTTTACAAACCTGGTAGCAAAGGTGGTTCGTTCCTTTTTACGCTTGATTCGTTAGGTTTACGCTGGCTGCGGCTGATTCGTTTGAGCAAGTCTTTGCAGGTGTCGCAGACTGTGGGATCTGCGCCCATGTGGGCGCGGATGATGGTGCCTTCGATGATGATCATGGCGGCAGAGGCCGTTGTCTGGGGAGCGGGGCTGCCTAGTCGTGTGGCCAGATCCGTGATGTAGCTTTCCAGGGAGGCTTTGTGATCACGTATGATCTGGTGCTGCTGGCTTTCAGGCAGTGGCGTTTCTGCGAGTGTGTTGATGAAGGCGCAGCCTCGGAAATCAGGATCATCAAACCAGTGGCGTAGGACATCCGCGATGATCTCTAGCCCACCACTGCCTTGGGCTAATTTGGTTTCGACAGCTTCCGTAAAACGTTGCATCCAGACTTCATGTCGCCGACGCAGAAACTCGGCGATGAGGTCGTTCTTGGAAGGGAAGTGTCGGTAGAAGGACATCTTGGCCACACCGGATTCGGCAATGATTTTATCAATGCCAGTGGCGCGGATGCCGTCCTGATAAAACAACTTGAGGGCCGTGAGCACAATGCGTTCACGCGCACCAGGTGGTGACGAATGAGAGGTTGGCTTGCTCATGATCGTGATTTCCCCCCTAACAAAGCATTGACAGACAGAACCGTCTATCTATTCCTTGTTGTGATGATGAGACAGGTCTGTCTATCTGTGTTCGTCGCTCATGATTACGTCCTAGTTCTGAACAGAAAGGTTCTCTTATGTCATCGCCAACACCTGCTTCTCTGATCCCTCCCTTCACCCGTGAGACGGCTGCTTTAAAGGTTCGTGCTGCCGAGAATGGCTGGAATTCACGTGATCCTCAGCGGGTTTCTTTGGCTTACACGGAAGATAGCCAATGGCGGAATCGCGCAGAGTTTGTTAGCGGGCGCGAGCAGATCGTGGACTTTTTGACACGCAAGTGGAGGCGTGAATTGGACTATCGTTTGATCAAAGAATTGTGGGCTTATGATGGTGCACGTATCGCGGTTCGTTTTGCCTATGAATGGCATGATGACTCAGGCAACTGGTATCGTTCTTATGGGAATGAGAATTGGGAGTTCGATGAGGCGGGGGTGATGCATCATCGTTATGCCTGCATCAATGATCTGCCGATCAAGAAAGAGGAACGTCTCTTTACCTGGGATACTTCGGGGCCTCGCCCAGCGGACTATCCAGGGCTTTCGGAATTGGGCTTGTAGCGTGTTTTGCCGCAAGGTCATCATCGAGATTCATTGCAGAATACGCATCGGCGGTAAGTGATCACTTGAGTTTCATCCTGGCGGCGTGTTTTGTAGCTGTCCTTATGAGCGACCTTGCCTGCCCGATGTGCGAAATGACTGAGATTCTGAATCATGCTGACCACTATGAATGTGGGACCTGTGGTCACGAGTGGCCGCATGTGGCAGAGGCTGATGCACCGGATGCGGAGCGTGTGGTTAAAGATGCCTACGGCAATGTGCTGGCAGATGGCGACATCGTGGCGATGATCAAGGATCTGAAATTAAAGGGCTCTTCGGAAGTTCTCAAAGTAGGCACCAAATCCAAGCCGATTCGGCTGGTGGATGGTGATCATGAAATTTCCTGCAAAATGGATGGCATCGCCATCGGTCTGAAAGCCTGCTTCGTGAAGAAGGTGGTTGGTTAGGTCCTGGAATGAGAGCGGCTGCTCCTGACTTTGCAGGAGTGGCCTTAAAGGGGCGGTAGCTGAGAGGTCTCAAATCTCCGCCTTCACCAGAGCGACTCCGGCGACCATGTTGGCCAGCTTTTGTTTCGCCGCCCAACGTGCGGTCTGACTGAGGCCGCAATCCGGGGCGAAGACGAGCCGATCCGCTGGGGCATGTTTTAAACAGGCACGCACGGCTTCAGCGACATTCTGTACACTTTCGATGTAGTAGCTTTTTACATCGATGATGCCCACGGCCACATCCGTACGTTTGGCGATCTGGCTGATGATTTCCAGTTCAGCATACTCTCGGTTAGCCATTTCCACATGCACTTCATCACAATGCAAATCCAGGAAGGCGGGGAAAAGCGGCGCATATTTGCGGTAACCCACGGGGTGGCCTTTGAAATTGCCAAAACAAAGGTGGGTGCAGATGCGTGACTGGCCGTAGCCGCTTTCCACCGTGCGGTTAAAGATGTCCACGAAGCGTTTCGTGTCTTCGCGGAAGCCGTAGCAGCTCATGCTAGGTTCATCCACACAGATCTCCTCCGCTCCCGCAGCCACGAGGTCTGCAATCTCCTGCCTAACCAGTGGTAATAGGGCTTCTGTGATGGCAAAGCGGTCTGCGTATTGTTGGTTAGGGGCCAGTCTGCCGCTCAGGGTATAGGGACCTGGGACACTGACTTTGAGCCTTTTTCCCGAGTTGCCGGCCAGACGTTTTAGGCGCTGGAATTCCTCCACCGCACCGAG
>JAOZVT010000564.1 GCA_025869455.1 Prosthecobacter sp. | reverse complement strand
AAGGCCGCATGTTTGGCTTGATAGCTATCTAAACCCGAAGGCAGGCTCTCGAAATCTCGAGGCTGGTCCATCTCCAATATTAACTCGATGACGCGATAGCGGTGAGGCAAGAGTCTCAGCAATTGCAAGCTGCAGAGATATGATCTTAGGCGAACGATAAAATCACCTCGCCATAAACTTGCGACATGAATATCATGGGGCGTTTTAACCTTCACCTATTGAGTCTATGAATCTGAAGTGCTTTGAATATCAATAGTAATGGGAAGTGTCTTCATCTTGAGGGTTTTGTGTTCGGGACGAATCATATGCAACGTTTTAAATTACTTGCACTCATTCTGCTGGTTTTGATTGGGGCCATTATCGGTTTCACCCAATTCTCAAAATCAGGTCGCTTAAACGATGATCCCTCTTGGCTGGGTAGGCTCTCCCAAATGCCTGATAAGGTTCAAGAAGCCAAGTTTATGGCGAGGTATAATACTCCCATGGCATTCTTCGGTAAAGTAGTGGATCAGTATGGAAATCCGATTGTAAATGCAGACGTTAAACTTACGGTTCTTGATTCACCTTGGAAGGATAGTGAACCCATAAAAATGGTGACGGATGCTTCAGGCGGCTTTCAGTTAACTAGCGGGAGAGGCCGTAGTCTGTTCGTATCCATTAGGAAAAGTGGATATGATTGGTCATATCGGCAAGATGGTAAGATAACTTCACAGAAGAGTTTTGATTACGGGGGAGATTCTGGAGATAGAATCCATCGACCTGATAAGGCAAATCCCGTGGTGTTTATATTGCGTAAGCCAGGAGTTATTCAACCCTTGATAATACGACCTGAATTCAACTTTCTTCTTCCTGATGATGGAAGTGTCAGGAGGATTTCTTTGCACCCTGACCATAGCCCAGCTCATGAAATTAGTTTGAGTTGTAAATCAGATATTGGTGAAGTTAATGCGGGTGAACCCTATGGGTGGCAATTTGAGATAAGTGTTCCCAATGGCGGCCTTCTTGAGAGGGCTGTGGATTCTGTGTATGAAGCTCCAGAAGGGGA
>JAOZVT010000563.1 GCA_025869455.1 Prosthecobacter sp. | reverse complement strand
AGTTCACGTGTAGCGTTGCGGTCTCGTGCACTTCGGGAAACCTGACTACCAATTCGTTACCGTCAATTTCGATCATCGTGGTGCTCCTTTGCTTACCAATCACCATCCCGGATCTCGCGAGCGATGCGCAAGATCGCGTGGTCTGGGGCTGACTTGAGTTGTCGCAGCAGTTCGCCGAAGAGTTTAGGACGCTGCAGTATCACGTTTTGCAATTCGGTCGAAAGCTTTCCTGCCATCGCAAGAAGTATGTCCTCGTCCTCCTTCAGTTCGGCTGCAAGCTTCACGATCACATCTTCAGAAGGCGGCTGAAAAACATCACGTTCAATCTTTGACAGGTAGGCTGGCTCTATTCCGACACGGAGTGCCACCTGACGCAGCGAAAAGGCTCTGTCTTCGGCGTTCAGCCGTTCGCGTGCTTCTCGAATATGTCTTCCGAAACTCATGATGTGTATTAAGTACTACACACTCTACAAAGTCAACGAATCTTTTCTAGATCTCTATGAACTGCTAACCAATACCTGCTAGCCGAACCCACAAACGAGATGTTTGCAGCAGCCGTGCATGAGCACTAAAAAAGCACACTGCGCCCGTGCGCAAGACGCACAGACAAAAAAGGGCACCCGTGGGCGCCCTGATTTTTCCATCATCGTCTCTAACCGGATATTAAACGCTAACGTTCCGCACGAATTCCCTCAAGCAGTAAAGTCCTCGACGAAGCTCCGCACAAGGATCGCGAACAGACACGTCCCAAGAAGTTTCCGGCAAGGTAGGAGCACTTGTGCAGCGGTCTTTTCCGGCTGAACTGATCGCGCCAAACAAGCAACTAAAGACGGTGGGTTCGAGACTCGACCCCGGAGGCCGGGATGCAGGCTGTTCGGATTTTTATCCAATATGAATAAAAATCCTGTCACGGTTTCTGTCAAAACCATGTCTTTCAGCGCACCTTTTAAGGGGGTGCCGATTTTAAAAACCCTTTAAAATCAACATGTTAGTGGCGGAGAGGGCGGGATTCGAACCCGCGTTAGGTTTTCACCTAAACACGCTT
>JAOZVT010000562.1 GCA_025869455.1 Prosthecobacter sp. | reverse complement strand
GCTATCAAATCTACGACCAACCGCGCGACCGGCTCAAGCAGTTCATCCTGCCGCGTCTGCAACGTTTGGTGGGGCAAACACCCGAACAATATTTTCGAGCATTCTGGGCGCTCAACGACATTACCTTTGAAGTCAAAAAGGGCGAAGCAGTTGGTATTGTTGGAAGAAACGGGAGCGGGAAAAGCACCTTGCTTCAGATCATCACGGGAACACTTGCCCCGACATCTGGCTCGGTAAGCACTCAAGGCCGGATTGCAGCGCTCCTGGAACTGGGTTCGGGCTTTAACCCCGATTTTACCGGTAGAGAAAATGTTTACCTCAATGGTGCGCTGCTCGGTTTTTCGACTGAACAGATAAACAACAAGTTCGATGCGATTGCAGCTTTCGCTGATATTGGTCAGCACTTAGACCAGCCGGTGAAAACCTACTCAAGTGGGATGTTGCTTCGGCTCGCCTTTGCCGTACAAGTACAAGTCGAACCTGAAATCCTGATCGTGGACGAAGCCCTCGCCGTGGGCGATGCGCTATTTCAGAAGCGCTGCTTTCAGCGTATTGAAAAACTGGTATCCGATGGCAATACTTTGCTCTTTGTTTCGCACGATCAGGAGAGCGTGAGAACCCTTACTAATCGCGCGTTACTGCTAAACAAAGGAAAGGTAGCCGCTTGGGGATTATCTTCCGAGGTCGTGCTGGAATACCGCAAGCTGCTTCACGATGAGGAATCTGCATATTTCTCCAGCCTCACGAAAGACCTGACCGAGCGGGCTAAACAGACCTCCACAGAAAGCGTTTCTGTAGAAGCTGCGCCGAGTATTCCCCGTGAAACGGACTCCCTCGCGACCCATAGTAAAGAAGGAATGCGGTCAGAGCGCCTTTCGTTTGGCGACGGTGGAGTCAAAATCATCCAGGTGGAAACACTGAATGGCGAGGACAATCCCTGTTCGATGTACTACCCTGGCGAGCCACTCCGTATCAGGATTACCTGTGAATCATTAGTGAACATCGACAAACTAAACATTGCCGTTCGTCTTAGAAATAAGGAGGGG
>JAOZVT010000561.1 GCA_025869455.1 Prosthecobacter sp. | reverse complement strand
GGATGACGTTACGGCTTTGACCCAACGAGTGTGGAACCATTTTGAAAAAGCCATCCGTGAACGACCTGAATGCTGGCTATGGATGTATAAACACTGGCGCTACCTGCCAAGTCGTGAGCCCAACCCCGCCTATCCTAAATATGCGAAACCATCCAAAAAATTTACGGCTTTGCGGGAGTCGATGCAGTTGCCAAAAATAGTCACTCAAAAACCAGAATGAACGCAGGCTAATTGACTCTGCCGTTGCACGCATCCGCTTCCTTGCTACCCCATTTGATCCTTCAGATGACACAACTTTTCGAAATCCTCGGCCAATTTGATCACGAAAGCGACTGCCAGAAGCTGCTTTATGCACCGCTATCGCAGAAGCTCACCTTCCGTGAGAGCACTGTTTATAAGGTGGAGTTTGAAGGTGATGCCGCTGCTTTGGAGGCCTTTGTGCGCCAAGTTTTGCTGGACCCAATCAGCCAGACTTTGAGAGATGGGGAAATGCCTGCTTTCGAAAAGGCCAAATTCACACTGGAATATGGCATGAAAGGTGGAGCTCTGGATCTGGAAAAAGAGACCATTCTCAGTTATTATCGCGCTTTGGAAAACCCTGCTTTTCAGCTCACAAAGCTGACTCTGCGGAAGCGTGTTTATGTCTTTGGAGACAATGCTGACTCAAAGCCTTTTGTGCGAGATATTTGCAATCCGGCCATCCACACCTGGGAAGTGCGGCAGGCTGCCTAACGCCTGCTTACTATGTTACGTTTTACCTTCCTCGGCTTTCCAGTGGTCATTCACTGGTATTTCTGGCTGACGATGGCCATGCTAGGAGGTGCCTTTTCGGCCAATACTCCTGAGGCCATGCAGCATGTGCTCGTATGGGTTGCTGCTGGCTTCATGTCTATTTTTATTCATGAAATGGGACATGCGCTGACGATGCGTCATTACGGGGCGCGTTACGTCAATATGGTACTCCACGGATTTGGCGGGTATGCCACCTGCGAACGTCGTTTTGGCCGTAGCGAATCGTTTTTTGTGAGTGCTGCGGGTCCCTTTTTC
>JAOZVT010000560.1 GCA_025869455.1 Prosthecobacter sp. | reverse complement strand
GCAACATGCCCGCGATCATGGCAAAGCTAGTCATCAAGATGGGACGCAGACGACTGACCGCTCCCTTGATGGCCGCCTGCCGACGATCACCGCCCAGGCTGATCCGGGCACGGTCGGCAAAGGTGACCAGCAAGATCGCATTCGCCACCGCCACACCCACCGCCATGATGGCTCCCATGGCGGATTGAATATTGATCGTGGTGCCTGTGAAGAACAAGGCCAGCACAACCCCCGCGATCACCGCAGGCATGGTGGAAATGACCACCAGGGCCAACCGCATGGACTGAAAGTTTGCACAAAGCAGAAGGAAAATCACGATGATGGCGATCACGAGTCCACTGCTAAATCCTTCATAAAGTTGGTTATACGGCACCACCTGCCCGCGCACATCCACCTTTGTTTTACCATCCGCTGCCGGGCCGATTTCGCTCAGCAACTCACGCACCTTGGCAATGGCACTGCCAAAGTCGATGTTATGAATGTTGGCCGTGATGCTGACCACCCGCACCATGTTGTAGCGTTCATAAGTACCCACCGCAGTGCCGGGCTCGATCTTTGCCAAATTGCGCAGCAGCACAGGCGCACCTTCCGTGGAACTGACGGTCACATTGCCCAGGTCTTCCACCGATTGCGTCCGCTCTTCGGGAATCTGCACTTGCAGGTTATAGCTGACGCCATTGCTCGGGTCTGCCCAATAAATGGGAGTGGTGAAGCGGCTGGACGTGGTGGCCGCCACCAGGGAGCGCGCCACATCTTCCACATTCACGCCTAACAAACCCGCACGTTCACGATCTATCTGCACATTCACCGTCGGTGCATCCAGCGTCTGAGCTATCTGCACATCTCGCAGGAAAGGCAGTTCCTTCATCTTCGCCAAAATCTTCTCCGCATGCTCTTTACTCGCAGGTAGGCTAGGCCCACTGACGGCAATCTCAATCGGGGTGGGTGAGCCAAAGCTCATCACGCGACTGACGATGTCTTGCGGTTCAAAAGACAGACGCACATCCGGCAGATCCTTCGCTAGCACCTCGCGCAGACGTTCCTGAAAAGCCTCGATCCTCACCCCAGAATCCGCCTTCATCTGAATGGCCAGCCAACCTTCCTCCGGCCCGCCATTCCACAAGTGAACCAGGTTCACCGGGAAGCTGGAATTATGCACGCCCACCATGCCGATGGACATCTCGATCTTATCTTCACCGCCCGCTTCTGTGGCGATGGTTTTGAGGATTTTTTGTGCAATGCCTTCGGTTATACCCACCTGAGTACCACTCGGCGCACGAAAGCGCAGCGCAAACTGACCGCTATCCGTTTTCGGAAAAATCTCCGAGCCTAAGAAAGGGCCAAACGATACCAAGATGAGCCCCGCGCCTGCCAGATAAGCTGGGACCAGGATCCAGCGCATGGCCACCGAGACCTTCACCAATCCCTGATACGAACGGCCAAAGAAGCCCAACGACTCCTCATGCAAACGTGTCTTTTTAGGCAGCAACCACACGGAAAGCACCGGCACCAGCGTGCTGGAAAGTAGGAAGGAAGCAAACATGGCAAAACCCACGGCCAATGCCAGCGGCACAAACAAAGCCTGCGCGGCACCCACCATGAAGAAAGCCGGAATGAACACGGCCAAAATACAAAGCATGGCCAGCAGTCGTGGCAGCGTGGTTTCCAGCGTGCCGTCCAAAGCCGCACGCGCCAGGGACTTGCCACGGGCCAGATGCGTATGGATGTTTTCCACTGTCACCGTGGCTTCATCCACCAGGATGCCCACGGCCAGAGCCATGCCGCCCAGAGTCATGAGATGAATGTTTTGACCCGAAATCCACAGGCCAAAGGAAGCCGCCAGAAGTGACAGCGGGATGTTGATGACCACGATGAAGGCCGTGCGCAAATCACGCAGAAACAGCAGCACCATCAGCCCTGTCAAAACCGCGCCCAGGCCACCTTCTTTGAGCAGGTCATTGATGGTACGATTGACCACTGGTGTCTGATCAAATTCAAAGCTGACCTTGATGCCATCCGGCAAAAGCTTCTGAAACTCTGGCACGGCAGCCCGCACCTTTTTGACCACTTCCAATGTGGAGGCCTCCGCACGTTTCGTCACCGGCAGATAGACCGTGCGTTTGCCATTGGCTAGGGCATAAGACGTTGTCACATCCGCAGCATCAGAAACCGTGGCCACATCCCGCACAAAGACCGCGCCTTTATCCGTCCGCTTCAGCGGCACCGCCTCCAGATCCTTCACATTCGTGACGATGGCATTGCTAGGCACAATCGGGTAGCGCCCATCCAGATTCATGTTGCCGGAGGGGCTGATCGGATTGCCCTTGGCCAGAGCCTGCACAATGTCATCTGGAGACAGGCCATAGGAGCGCATGCGGTCTGGGTCCACATTCACCACAATCGCGCGGGAACTTCCCCCAAAGGGTGGCGGAGCCGATACCCCTGGCAGCGTAGCAAAGGCGGGCCGCACTTTATTCAAAGCCTGATCCTGCATCTGACTCAGTGTGATGCTGGGATCATCCGTGGAAAACACCAGATGCCCCACCGCCACACTGCCCGCATCAAAGCGCATGATGAAAGGTGCCACCGTCCCCGGCGGCATGAAAGCACGCGAACGATTCACCTGCGCCACCGTTTCAGACATGGCCTGGCTCATGTCCGTGCCCGGATGAAACTGCAGCTTCATGATGGAAGCCCCCTGGATGGACTTGCTTTCCACATGCTCAATGTTGGCAATGTAGAGGAAGTGATACTCGTAACGGTAGGTCAGGTAACCTTCCATCTGCGCGGGGTCCATGCCGCCAAACGGCTGCGCCACATAAATGGTGGGAATGCCCAGCGGCGGGAAAATATCCCGCGTCATGCGTTGCAGACCTAACCAAGCACCGAGGCAGACCGCCACGACGGCAACGAGGATGGTCCAAGGATGACGAAGCGCGAAGCGGGCGAGAGACATGCAGGAATGAAAGCGAAAAGAATAAACGGGTTGCGATTACGGGCACCGTAAAACGAAGCAAATTCCATTTCTATCTAAATTTCGAGTTCATTAGGAGAGCGAACGCCAAAATAGATTCCCGAGGCTCAAAAGACAAATCACAGCCCAAACCATCCGGCTGCTTTCCTGCCCTTCCGGTGCCGCGCAACTCCCGCTCTTTTTGAGAAAATCCAAAATCAGAAGTTGCCGACCGCTCATTTCGCGTTATTAAACAGCCGTTTATAAACACTCGTTTAACTGCAATGCCCAAAGCCGCTCCAGCCTCCGCCCGTGAACGCGACCCCGATGCCCGGAAGGAACGCATCATGAAAGCAGCGGGAGAGGTCTTTGCCCGGACGGGTTATGCAGACAGCAGCGTGCGCGAGATCAGCCTGAGGGCGCAGGTCAATGTGGCCTCCATCAACTACTACTTCGGCAGCAAAGAAGGCCTTTACCGGGAAGTCCTGCTGGCTGCCCATGCGCACGCCTTGGAGCAACAGGTCATGCCGGAACTTTCTCAGGAACCGGAAAGCGCGCTGCGCGAATGGATTCATTTTTGCCTGCGCTTTGTCCTCACCAAACGCAGGGCCCACCCCGTGCTCGGCCGCCTCATGGCGCATGAGATGCATCAACCGACGGCAGCTCTAGGAGACTTGGTAAGGTTGGTCATCAAGCCGCGCTTTGCCGAGCTGATCAATCTGGTGAAAGCCGTGGCAGGCCCCTCACGCACCCAGACAGAGTGCGAAATGGCCGCCCATCAAATCATCGCCATGTGTGTCCACTTTGACCACAGCCGCGAAGTGGTGGGCCTGCTAGGTTTCCCCGCACCCCAGGCCGAAGAGGACTTCACCCGACTGGCTGAAAGCATCGCCAACATGGCCATCTACGGCCTAACTCAAAGCAGGGCAAAAGACCCCAAGGCCCACCCGCGCAAATCATCTTCTTCAAAGACTCCCCCCACACTATGAAAAGGTCCACCCTCATCCTCCTGATGGCCGCCGCTTATTGCCTAGCGGCCTGCCACAAAGCTCCCGCGCCAGAGGCCGCTGCGGCCCCCAAGGCCGAACCCATCGTGATCCACGGAGCCACGGCCCAAGCCACCGAACGCAGCTTCCCACGCTTCCTGCGTGTGACCGGTCAGCTCACCGGACAGAATGATGCCGTGGTCGCGGCAGATGCCATGGGCCGCGTCGTTTCATCCCCCGTGGAACGCGGCACCGAGGTCAAAGCGGGTGACGTGCTGGCCATGCTGGATGAACGCCAACCCAAGCTCGCGTTGGCCGAAGCAACCGCTTCCGTAGAACTGGCCAAAGCCCGACTGGCCCTGGCTAAAAATGAGCAGGAGCGCAACAAACCTCTGGCTGAAAAGAAAGCCGTGGCGGAAGCGGACTACCAAAAATTACTCACTGAAGTGGCGGCGGGTGAAGCGGAACTCGCCGCTGCCATGGCCCGCCACGATCAGGCGCAAAAGACTCTCGACGACTGTGTCATCCGGGCCTTGTTCAGCGGAGTCGTGGCCGAACGCATGGTGGACCCAGGTGAGTATGTCCGCGCGGATTCCCCCATCGCCCGTGTGGTGGACCTGACCACACTACGGCTGGTCCTCAATGTCCCAGAAACCGAAGTGGGTGCCCTGGAAATCGGCCAAACGGTCGAGTTCACCACCGCTGCTTTCCCAGAAAAACGCTTCACGGGCAAACTGAAATTCCTCGGTGCTACCATGCGCGAAGCCTCACGAGATCTCGTGATCGAAGCCATCGTGGACAATGCAGACGGCAAGCTGCGACCCGGCTTTTTTTGCGATGCCCGCATTCAATTGAGTGAAGAAAAAGCCACCGCAGTACCTGTGGATGCCGTGCGCATAGAAGGCTCCCGCCGCAAAGCCTTTGTCATCACCCAAGACAACGTCATCAGCGAACGCCTTGTCGAAATAGGCGACACACGGGATGGCTTCACAGAGATCCGCCGTGGCGTCACGGCGGGTGAAACACTCCTGGCCAAACCCAGCGCTGAAGCTGGCGACGGACTGCGCTTTTCTCCTGCGGCCTAACCTTTTCCACCAGCCCCCCCCACGCTCATGCAATGGCTCGCCGCTATCTCAGTTAAACGCCCGGTCTTCGCCAGCGTCATCATCCTCGTCTTTGTCGTCGTGGGTGTACTCGGCTACACGAAGTTGCCGGTGGATCGCTTCCCGAAAATCGATTTCCCTACAGTCAGCATTGTGACCCGTCAGGATGGTGCCACCCCGAAAGAAATCGAAACCGAAATCACGGATAAAATCGAAGAAGCGGTGAACACCGTCGCAGGCATTGATGAACTGCGCTCCACCTCCAGTGAGGGCATCTCGCAGGTGCTGGTCACCTTTGTTCTGGAGAAGAACATTGATGTCGCTGCCCAGGAAATCCGTGACCGCATTGCCCGCATCACCACAGAATTACCCGAAGGTGTAGATACGCCCATCATCGAGAAACTGGACCCGGATGCCGCGCCGATTTTGAACCTCGCGCTGGTGGCCAACAAGCCCGTACGTGAGATCACTGAGTACGCCGATAAGATCCTGCGTCGCCAGTTGGAAAGCGTTCCTGGCGTGGGCCAGATCACCCTACTTGGTGGGCGACTGAGACAGATTAACGTTTGGTTAGACCCCATGCGGCTGCGCTCCTACAATCTGACCGCCGCAGATGTGCAGCGTGCCCTGCGTGCGCAAAACGTACAGATCCCCGCAGGCACCGTGAAGAACGCGGCCAGCGAGGCAGGCTTCCGTGTGTTGGGCAAAGTACGCAGCGTGGAAGAGATCGGTCTTTTGGTGATCCGCGAATCCGAAGGCGGTCTGGTGCGCATGCGCGATGTGGCGCGGGTGGAAGACGGAGCCGAAGAACAAAATACCGTAGCCCGCAACAACGGCGTGCCCTCCGTGGTCCTTTCCATCCGCAAACAAAGCGGCACCAATACCGTCGCGGTGGTGGATGCGGTGAATGAAAAACTCACGGACGTCAAGAAGCTGCTGCCGGAAGGCTTCGAGGTCGAAGTCGTGCGCGACACGTCTCAGGTCATCCGCACCAGTGTGGATGCCGTGAAAGAGCACTTGATGTTAGGCGCACTTTTTGCCGCCATCATCGTTTTGATTTTCCTGGGCAACTCCCGCGCCACCATCATTGCCGCGCTCGCCATTCCCACCTCCATCATTGCCGCCTTCGGCGTCATGTGGGCACAGGGCGTGACGCTGAACGTCATCAGTCTAGTGGCCCTCGCACTGGCGGTCGGCATCGTGATTGATGATGCCATCATCGTGGTGGAAAACATCTTCCGCCGCATGGAGGAAAAGGGGGAAGACTCCTTCACTGCCTCCATTGAAGGACCGCGTGAAATCGGGCTGGCCGTCATGGCCACCACCTTTTCCCTGCTAGCCGTGTTTGTCCCGGTGGCTTTTCTGAGCGGCATTGTGGGCATGTTTTTAAAGAGCTTTGGCCTAACCATGGCCTTTGCCATCATCGTGTCCCTGCTCGTCAGCTTCACACTCACGCCTTCCCTTTCCGCCCGCATGTTTCGCAATGGTTATGCCACGCGGTTTGACTCCTGGCTGGAGCATTTGGTGAACATTTTCTATCGCCCCGTGGAGGCCTTTTACATGCTGCTGCTGCGCTTTTCCATGCGCCACCGCTGGATCATTGTGCTGGCCTGTTTTGGGATTCTCGCCTCCGTGCCTACCCTCTTCCGCATTGTACAAAAGAGCTTCCTGCCGCCGGTGGAAGAGGCCGAATTTGTGGTAAACATCCGCACGCCTGAAGGCACCAACCTAGCCGCCACCGACCTCATGGCAGAACGGTTTGCCCGTGAGGTGCGTAAGCTACCCGGTGTGGATGGAACCCTGCTCACCATTGGTGACAATGACCAGCGCACGCCTAACCTTGCAGGCATCTTTGTCCGCCTGAATGACCCAGCTCTGCGGGAAGATCAGCAAACCATCATGGATCGTGTGCGGCAGGAGATCGTGCCTAACTTCCCCAAAGAATGGCGCATCACTGTGCTTTCCGTGCCGCCCTTTAACACAGGTCAATCCAGCGCTAACGTACAGTATTTCATCGCTGGGCCAGATCTCGATGTCCTCACCCGCGCCACGGATGCCGTCATCAAAGATGCGAAAGACCTCCCAGGCATTCGCGATCTGGACAGCTCCCTCATTCCCGGCAAACCGGAAATCTCCGGCACCGTGAATCGCAACAAAGCCGGTGAAATGGGGGCCAGCATTGCGGACATTTCCAGCACCCTGCGCTTGCTCGTGGGTGGCTTGGATGTCTCCACTTATGATGACAATGGTGAGCAGTACGACATCCACCTCCAGGCGGAAGAACGCTACCGCAACACCCGCGAGATCCTCAATCTCCTCACCGTGCCATCGCTGAAAGCTGGGCCGGTGGCCATCACGAATCTGCTCACGCTGGATGACACCGACAGCCCGTCGCAGATCAATCGCCTCAACCGTCGTCGTCAGGTCACCATCACTGCAAACAATGCCCCAGGGGTTGGCGAAACCGAAATTCTGGACGGCATTGCAGCCTCGGTGAAGCGCCTCGGTTTGCCTGCCGATTATGCCAGCGGTAGCGCAGGTAGATCCAAGGAAATGGCTAAAGCGGGCAAGGCCTTCATGGTCGCCTTCCTCATGGCCTTCATCTTCATGTATCTCATCCTAGCCGCGCAGTTTGAGAGTTGGGTCCACCCCTTCACCATCCTGCTGGCCCTGCCGCTAACGCTGCCCTTTGCCATCCTCTCCCTCATCATCTTTGATCAGTCGGTGAACATCTTCTCCATGCTCGGCATCCTCGTGCTCTTCGGCATGGTGAAGAAGAATGGCATTCTCCAAATTGATCACACTAACCAATTGCGTGACAAAGGCATGGATCGGCTAGAGGCCATTCTTTTAGCCAATCGCGAACGTCTCCGCCCCATCCTCATGACCACGCTGGCCTTCGTCGCCGGCATGGTTCCCATGATGTTGGCCAAGGGTGTCGGCGCGGCTTATAACAATGCTACGGCAGGTGTCATTCTAGGCGGGCAGACTTTATCCCTGCTGCTTACGCTCCTGGCCACGCCCGTGATTTACTCCATCTTTGACGACATCATTCAGTTCCCAGACACGCTTCGCAAAAGACGCATCGCCAAGGCCCTGGCCCAAGGAACGCAAACCAAAAAGCGCTCAGGCAAACAGCTTTCCCCCAGCACCCCCCATCCATGATCAAGACTAAACTTGCAGCCATCGCGGTGTGCCTCAGTTCATGCACCGTCGGCCCGAATCACGTGCAGCCAGATGTCACCGACATCACACCTGCCTCATGGCGTTGGCAAACAGCGGCCCCGCGAGATGACGCACCACGCGGGGACTGGTGGACGGTCTTTCACGACAGCGAACTCACCCGCCTGGAAACCCTTGCGGTGCAGTCCAGCCCCAGCCTGCAAGCTGCCGCTGCCAAAGTGGATCAAGCCCGCGCTGCTGCCCGCATCAGCACCGCTTCCTGGTCACCCGACATCCGCCTGAATGGCGATGCCAGCCGTGAGCAAACCTCCGGCAACTTGCCCACGCCTGTGCCGGTGACCATTCCACGTGGCCGCATCAATAGCTTCAGCACGCTCATTGACCTCACCTATGAACTCGACTTCTGGGGCAAGATCCGCCGAGAAGTCGAAAGCGCACGGGCCACGGCAGATGCCTCCTCCGCCGAGTATTACAGCGCCATTCTCACCCTCACGGGAGACGTGGCCGCGCAATACTTTCTCCTGCGCGCTGCCGATGCGGAGCTGGATGCTCTGCGTCGAACCATCGCCATCCGCGAGAAGTTCCAAAACCTACTCGATGACAAGTTCAAGGCCGGAGCCATCCCTGAAACTGATCTGGCCCGCGCCCAAACGGAAGTCGCCACCGCCAAGGCTGAAATCGCCGATGTCAAACGGCAGCGCCAGGAAGCCAGTGACACGCTCGCCCTGCTCTGCGGCCAACCTGCCAGCAGCTTCACCCTGCGTGAGCGCCCCATCGGTTCCAAAGCCCCGCCCAGCATCCCTGTCGGGATTCCCGCCGCCATGATTGAGCGCCGCCCAGATGTCGCCGCAGCGGAGCGAATCGTCGCCGCGCGCAATGCCGATATTGGCGTAGCCACAGCGGATTACTTTCCCGCTGTCAAGCTCACCGCCTCCGGTGGCTTTCTGAGTAAAGAAGTGGATAGCCTGCTCAGCGCCGACAGCCGCGTGTGGAGCGTGGGCCCCAGCGTCAGCATCCCCCTCACTGGCCTAACCGTCATCCGCTTCAACGTGAAACGCATGAAAGCGGCCCGTGAAGAAGCCATCGCCAACTATCGCCAAGCCGTGCTCACGGCCATACGCGATGTCGAAACCAGCCTCGCGCAAACCCGTTATCTACGGGAGCAATCCAGCGCCGTGGGAGATGCCCTCACCGCCTCCACCAAGGCCACCGATCTCATCCGCGAATCCTATGAACGCGGCTCCGTCAGCTACTTCGAATTCCTCGATGCTGAACGCACCCGCCTGCAAGTCGAACGCCAAACCGCACAGATCTCCGCCCAACGCCACATCTCCACCGTCCGCCTGATCAAAGCCCTCGGCGGCGGCTGGTAAAAAAAAGTACCACCGTTGCGCCCGCAACGGTCGTTCTCACACTTCACCGCACCTTGCAAACATCCCGCGCAGGGAGATGATAAACGCAGTCGCGAAGCGTCCCGGAGTGCGGTGACAGAGAGGCAAGACGCAAGTCTTCTTGCCTCGGCGGCACCGCTCTCATCGGAGCCAAAACATATCGCAGGCCTATTTGCATCGTAAGGTGCTCCTCCGCACGAGATCGCAATCTCCAAAGATC